>JAPLOC010001104.1 GCA_026692825.1 Planctomycetota bacterium
TCGTCCTCCCCGACCGAGAACGTCGCCGGCTGGACGAGCATCGCGGGTGAAACTGCCGATGAAACCACCACACTGGCGTCGTTCAACGATCCGTCGGAGACCACTCCCGACGTGGGAGCCGGTGCCAACAGCGCGCTGGTGACAACTGCGGATTCTGTCGGAGCCGGCGACTCGACCTCGGGAGATTTGCAGGTCACGTTGACCTCGGGACTCGCTGAGACCGCAACCGAAACGACCTCACGTGCGAAAACAGGAGTCGAATCGTCGTCGGCGGCCGCGAACAGCGGAGACTCTGCCAGCTCGGCCACGGGAGCGACCGCAGGCACATCGACATTTGGGTCGGCCGACACCGGTGCGACCAACGCGGGTGATACCGTCGGCCAAGATGGCAGCACCATTTCCAACAATTCATTGAGTGGTGGAGCGAGCGCCACCGGGAACTCGCCGGCGACGATTGACGCCGACACGTTGCGCGCTCTTGGCCTGCAGCTCGACGAAAATGGCAACGCCATTGGAACGGCGGACACCGCCCTTCCGGGGGAAACATCGGTCCCTTGGTGGCAGGGGGTCGACGAGCCGGTGGTGGTGAAATTCGATTTCCGCGATCAGGGGGACTTCAAAAACCTGATCACCGCCGACGAACGGGCACGGGCGATCGACGCATTGAATGCCTGGTCCGACGCCTCCGGCGGAAAGGTGATTTTCGAACGCGATCAGTCGGCCCCCGATGCGCACATTATCAACATCGGCACAGGCGACATGCGGGCATTTGGCTACGCCAGCAGCAGTGGAGGAACATTGGCGGTTGGCGGTGGCCGACTCACTCAGGACTCCGACGGAAAACTCCAGGTGACCGGCGCGACCTGGCTCGATGTCGCCGAAAACTGGGACACCCAGGTGGGGAATGGCGACCCGGCGGGCACTTACGACTATTTTACAGTCGTCGCGCATGAACTGGGGCACACGCTGGGCTATGACGACGCCCGGCAGAAGACCTCGGATAACATGATGACCGGTGTCTATGACCGCGAACGCTCGGCCGCTTCGGTCAAGTACGCCGTCGATCATGGGACACTCTATCGCGGAATTGAAGACGGAAGTGTCGAGTCGTCGTTCAATGTCTTGCCGATGACGACGGCCGATGTGCAACTGACCGCCTCGGAAGTGAAACAGTTGCTCGAACGGGCCGCTGCCGCCTCCGCCAGCAGTGACGGGATTTTCGCGGTAGTGGATCGCAATGGGCGGATTCTGGGGGTTCGTTGCGAACAGCAGGTGCTGAACAATTTCGCCGGTAACACCGCGGGGCTCGTGTTCGCAATTGACGGTGCCATCGCCAAAGCGCGGACCGCTGCGTTCTTCGCGAATGGCGACGCACAAAGCTCACCATCGCTCGGCCCACTTACCAGCCGGGTCATTCAATTCATCAGTCAGTCGACGGTGACCCAGCGCGAAGTCGAAGGGAACCCGAACGCCGACAACAGCAGCGCCGCGTCGGCGGCGGCGGCGTCGACCACGCGTGGCCCGGGATTTGTCGCGCCGATTGGCGTGGGAGGGCACTTCCCCCCCGGCGTCGCGGATACGCCTCCCGTCGACCTGTTCGCGATTGAACACACCAATCGAGATAGTAACCTCGCCCCGGGCGCGGATGGAGTGAAGGGAACCGCCGACGATATCGCCCTGCGGACAATCACCGATGGCTTGGGCCGGATTCGGAACCGGTTCAATATGGATCCGACCTATGTCCCGACAGGCCAGGCACTGTTCGCTCCGGAATCATACGGGAATGTGCAGAATTCCAACCTGCTTCCCGACGCGACTTCGCGCGGAATCGCCACATTGCCCGGCGGAATCCCGATTTACAAAGACACCAACAGCGATGGTCGGGGGGACACCGTGGTGGGAGGGATCGGGGTCTTCTTCCCCGGCAAAGACGGCTACGCCACCTACGAGCAGGGTTTTGTCCCCGGAATCGGGCAGACACAGGAACAACGGCTGAATGCGCCCAAAGTTCTGGAGGCGGAGTACATCGCCTACGCGGCCATCGGAGGCAGCTTCACTGCCGAACAGGATTGTGGAGTCGCAGGGGCGCGTATTGGAACACTGGACGGTGTCGCCCCGGTCGCTGGCATTGATCTCCCGTTTGGTCGCATCGATCTGGTGGGAATCACGCTCGCGCTGATCGGTCCGACGGCGGGACTCCAGGGACTGCAGGATACGATCGCCTATGGCAATACGCTGGGAACCGGAAACAAGAATGACGGTGCCGATCAGCCGTTGACCGGCGGTGTCGACGGAAAATACCGGGAGGGTGAGGTCGTACCGGAAGGCTGGCTGGTGATGCCGCACAGTTCCACGGTCAATCCGGCTTTGACAGCGGCGGACGTAACGCAGATCATCACGCAGGGAATCAACGCCGCCAACGCGGTTCGGGCCGCGATTCGACTACCGATCGGCAGCCGCACGCGAATGGTGTTCGCGGTGACCGACACTTCCGGCGAGGTGCTGGGCCTGTACCGCATGCCCGACGCGACGGTCTTCTCAATTGATGTCGCCGTGGCGAAGGCTCGGAACACGGCGTATTACGCCGACGCGACCGATTTGCAGCCCGTCGATCAGGTGGCCGCCCCAGGAGTCGCGTTCTCGAACCGCACCTTCCGCTTTCTGGCGGAACCGCGATACCCCTCGGGAGTGGAAGGCTCGCGACCGCCGGCCTTTTCCATTCTGCTTGACCCGGGGACCGTGACGCAGACCGCGGAAAACGCCGGGGCACCGACGCCTGCGGGACAGTTCAATTCAGTGCTGGGACACGATGCGTTCAACATCATGACCAACTTCCGCGATCCGGGGGATCCCAGTGTGGTGGCGGCAGGAGGGGTCTCGGCTCCCACTGCCAACCAGAACGGAATCGTGTTCTTCCCGGGAAGCACTTCGATCTATAAGAACGGTCAGCTCGTGGGAGGACTGGGAGTTTCCGGGGACGGGGTGGATCAGGACGACGTGGTAACCTATTGCGCGGCTCAGGACTATCTGCCAACTGGAACCGTGCTGCGTGCCGATCAGGTTTTTGTCGACGGAGTTCGACTCCCGTACATTAAGTTCCTGCGCAACCCGTTCGGATAAAGAACATGGATGGCTCCCGGCGGACTTTGGCTCACTTCCCACGGGGGAGTTCATTGCCCGGCCGGCTGGCCATCGCGGCTCTGATGCTAATCGGGGGGATCGCGGTCGAAGCGCGGGCCGATGTGGGCTATGCCGCGATTGGTGGCAGTCCCCCGAAGCCGTGCCCGCATTCGGGTGGGTCCGACCAGGTCTCGCGTCTGGCGCGGGAGTCGTATGGGGCGAATTATTGTGGCCATTACGTCGGCGGCGGGAGCGCGTTTTCGTTGGGAAGCGGACGCTTCCAGAACGAACACCGCTGCTTTGACGAGGGGACGTTCGGAATGGACTACAACCCCTGCTGGAGCCGGGTGGGGCTGCTGTGGTCACACGGCCGACGGCACCAGTCGGGCCATGGCCAATACGATACGGACAAGAAGAATTGCGGATTCCCGAACTGGCTGCGGTGAAGTGGTGGCGGTCGCAAAACGCAACGCGGCACCGATTCAGACATTCCGCGCTCAAA
>JAPLOC010001105.1 GCA_026692825.1 Planctomycetota bacterium
AAATTCGTCACGGTCATGCTGTTCAGCATGACGACCGCGATGTTGAATCTGGTGAGTACGGGATTTACGGGAAAACAACTGCTGGCGATGGCCCCCGCACAGGGGGCAGGGGGAAGTTTCGATCTGCCTCCGGTCACCACACTGGTGTGGCTGGGGGTTCTGCTGGTTCCCCTGTCTGCACTCTTCAGCGCGCTCGCGCTGGCACTCGCGACGTTTGCCAAGAGCAGCAAAGAGGGTCAGTACTATCTGACACCCCTCTTGATGGTCACGATGGGACTGACGGTGTTTTGTCTCACACCGGGAACCGAGTTGACCCCCCAGTTGTGCCTGTTGCCGGTCGTGGGGCCGGCGCTGCTGCTGAAGGGACTTCTGTTGTCTCCCGCGCAGGCTGGCTCGGTTGGGGTCTACATCCTGCCGGTGCTGGTTTCGTCGTGCGTCTACAGTGGGCTGGCGTTGTGGTGGGCGGTCGAACTGTTTCATCGCGAAGAGGTGTTGTTTCGCGAAGGGGAACGGTTTGAACTGGTGCCATGGCTGAAGGATTTGTGGCGGACGCGCGGCGAGCTGCCGACTTTCGCCCAGGCGGCGACCTGTTTCAGTCTGATCATGCTGTTGCAGTTCTTCGCGTCGGGGTGGTTTCCGAAACCTCCGACCGACGCGACTTCCGTGGAGCGCGGAACGATGATGCTCCAGCAGGTGATCATGCAGCAGTGTCTGGTGATCGCCGGCCCGGCCTGTCTGATGGCGGTTGCGCTCACGCGAAATCCTCAACGAACCTTGCGACTGCGGGGCGCGTCTTTGGGCTGGATCGCCGGGGGCGCGGCACTGGCACTCTGCCTGCATCCCCCCACAGTCGAGTTGCAGGAGCGGATGAAGTGGTTTTTTGGAGAACTTCCCCCGGCGGCAAAGGGAATGTTCGAATCGCTGGGGGATCCGGAGATACCGATCGGCTTATTGTTCGTAGCGATCGCAGTCGCTCCCGCGATCTGCGAGGAACTGGCCTTTCGCGGATTCATCCTGAGTGGGTTTGGTTCGCGTGGACGGTTCGTCCTGGCGATTCTGTTTTCGAGCCTGATGTTCGGCGCGGTCCACATGATTCCGCAACAGGTTTTGAACGCCGGTCTGCTGGGAACGCTGCTCGGGTGGATGGCGGTGCGCAGCGGGAGCCTGTTGCCCGGGTTTGCGTTTCATCTGGTGAACAACGCGCTGGGACTATGGCACGGTCGAGTGGGAACACCGTGGGGAGAAGCGCATAGCGCGACTTGGTTCGCGGACACGGTTGGGGGATCACTGCGGTATTCTGGGCTGACGGTCGCGGTGGGGTTGGCGGTTGCTGTGGGGATTGTTGTGAGTCTGCGGCGAAGGTTCGCTGGAGGATTGCGACAGGGGTGAGGCTGGGGCGGATTGAGCAGGGAGCTAACGCTCCCCGCTCGCCTGTTCGGCGATTGGGGTGTAGCGGATTGCTGTAACATGCTGTGCTGCAAGGTGTTGCGATAAACCCAGGGGCCTTGCCCAGATTCCGCATTCTACCGATCGCGACGGTTCCTCTCGATCTTCCGATCAGAATCGACGTATTCACTGTATTGAACGGGCCGGTTTCTCCGATAAAGACAGCCAGTCGTTCGCCGATCCGTCGGTTGCGCTTTGGGACGGATCCCTTAACGCAGATTCCGAACTGGGGCGACGTCAGTTCAGGTGCGGAGGATCAGTTATGCGTCAGACGGTGCTCTCGCTGTTTCTGGCCGGCGCTCTTGCAGGCGTCGGCTCGGTCGCCGCGGCTGGTGATCTCATCCGCGCCCAGTCCCCCTGGGATGAAGCGTACGGAGAAGAGTACGAAGCGCCAGGCGTCCAGTCGTTTGGCTCAACCCGGGGGCACTTCGAAGAGGGGACCGGCTCCACAAGCTGGTACGCCCCTCCCGATTACAGCATGTTCTTCAAAGCGGGAGTGCAGTGGCTCTCGCGGTCGAACGGAGCGACCGACCAGACATTGGTCGTCGAGTTGCCTCCCTTGTCGACCCCGGTGATGAGTACCAACGACGTCAGCCTGGGTAGTCAGTTCAATCCCGGCGCGATCTTCACTTTGGGGATCAACTTCGACCAGGTGTCTGGCGTTGACTTCGTCTACTGGGGATTGCAGAACTACAGCAATAGTGCGACGGTGACGACCGCGACCGTCGACTTCATTTTCGCCGACCGGATGTCGGCGGAATACAACTCGCAGCTCAACAACGCCGAGGCGAACTACCGTCAGACCATTGAAGGGGTCACGATGCTCGCCGGCTTCCGTTACTTCAGCCTGGCGGAGACGTTCAATATCAACTCCCGCAACGCCTTCACGCAGACCTCAAGCGATTACCACATCGACGCCCACAACCAACTGGTGGGTGGTCAGGTCGGCCTGGGTTACGGGGTTGAATGGGGACGGTTCCACCTGGGTGCCGACACCAAGTTCGCTGTTCTCGCGAACCTGTGTAGTCAGGACACGCTGCTGAATGACTTCGGTAACACGTTCACCCGCCGCAACTACTCCGACCAGTCGACCCCGGTCTCGTTGATTTCCGACACGACCGTCAACGGCAAGTTCCAGGTGACGGACTGGTTGGCAGTGGAACTCGGGTACCGGTTCATGTGGGTGCAAAACGTAGCGCTCGCCCCGAACCAGCTTGACCTGACCGATTCGCCGGCTGGGACCAAGATCATCGATCCGCGAAGCCACATTTACCTCAACGGCTTGATGCTCAGTACCGAAGTTCGCTGGTAAGAATCAGAGAGAGGCAGGCGGGCAGGGAGCTTTGGCTCCCTGCCTTCGTTCTTTGGCCGGCGTTTCAACCCCACAGGGCCGCGCCAGTTAGGAAACGGTCATCGGCCAACGCTTTCTGACGATCGCGGCTCGGTCCTATTGTTGCAGTTACCACAGTGACAAGTTGGTTCGCTATTCGTATCGCAAAGCTGTGATCGGGTCGAGGCGCGACGCCTTCCAGGCGGGGTAAAAGCCGAACACGACTCCCACGGTCACCGCCACCACCACCGAAGCGACAATCGCTCCCGGTGCGATCTCCGTTGGCCAGTCGAGCAGTTCGCGGACCAGAACAGAACCGCCGCGTCCCAGCGCGATTCCCAGCGCCCCTCCCGCCATGCACAGCACGACCGCTTCGACGAGAAACTGCATCAGGATATTGCGACCCCGGGCACCAATCGCCATCCGCAGGCCGATCTCTCGGGTGCGCTCTGTCACGGAGACCAGCATGATATTCATGATCCCGACCCCTCCAACAAGCAGCGAGATCAGCGCCACGCTCAACAGCAGTGAACTCATCATTTCGGACGTCGACGACAACGCCTTGTTCGCCTCAGTCATGTCGCGGATGTTGAAATCCTCGGGCTGCCCTTTCCGCAACCGATGCTGCTCCCGCAATGTCGCCTTGATCTGCGCGATCGCATCGGGAACCTCCCCCGCCGTCGCGACCTTCACCAGAATCTGATCGACATTGGTGAACCTCACCGGCTGTGGCGTGTCAGCCTGTTGCAGGATCGAGGAGACTGGATAGAGCGGCTGCGCGCCCGGGTACAACTGGCTGAGAGTGTTGACCTTTTGTGACGGGTCGCTCGTCGCCGCCGTCGACTGATTGACGTTTGCCATCGAGTTGCCGGCGACCCGCGATTTGACCGTCGTCCACGGGGCGAGAACGATGTCGTCCTGGTCGACCCCCATCATGTTCGCCCCTTTTCGGCGCAGCACGCCAATCACCCGGAAAGAGACGTTTTGCAGACGGATCTCCTCCCCAATGGGCGATTCTCCTCGGAACAGTTCGCGAACGATGGACGGCCCGACAACGCAGACCGTGGTGCCGTAGATATAGACCGGCACCCAATTGCGGCTGCGGTAGATCACCTGCGTTCGCGCGCGAACGATGGGGGCGACGAACTCCGCAGAGGGAACCTGCCGTTGAATCTCCTGCGCGTCGCGCGGCGTCAATGTCAGTCCGCTTCCGCCGCCAAACGTCACCCCACCACTCGAGGCGGCACCGGGCTGCACCAGCAGATTGTTGGCTCCCATGCTGGCGATTGTCCGCTGGATGGCGGCGTTCGAACCTTGTCCAATCTCCATCATGGCGATGACGGCGGCGACCCCAATCACGATGCCGAGCATCGTGAGTCCCGAGCGCAGTTTGTTGCGCAGAATCGCCTTGAACGCCGTGCGAAACGTGCGGGGAATGAGCGGTCGCCCGACTTTCCGAAACGCGGGGTGGGGGGACGTGACACGGGGAGCCGGAGTCGACGAAATGGGAGCTGCCGGCGACGGGGCGTCGACCGCAGGAGCCGCATTCGCGGCGGATGCCGTTGGACTTTCATTGCCAGCGGCCGGCAGGACAACAGCCGACGACGGACCATCCGCTTCAATCAGTCCGTCCCGCAGACGGATCACCCGTTTGGCTCTCGCTCCGACCCCTGCGTCGTGCGTGACGATGATGATCGTGATTCCCTCGGCGTGCAGCCGATCGAACATCTCCAGGATCTCGACACTCGTGCGGGAATCGAGATTTCCCGTCGGTTCATCCGCCAGCAACAGTGGGGGATGATTGACGAGCGCGCGGGCGATCGCGACCCGCTGTTGCTGTCCCCCCGACATCTGCGCCGGTTCGTGATCCATCCGCGCGGCGAGGCCGACACGATTCAGCAGTTCAATCGCTCGCGCATGCTGATCGGCGTCGGTGACTCGTTCGGGAGCATACTCCAACGGCAGAATCACGTTGTTGAGAGCCGACGTGCGTGCCAGCAGATTGAAACTCTGAAACACGAACCCCAGCCGGGAATTGCGCAACCGCGCTCGGTCGTCCGCCGAGGCGTTGGCGATCTCCACCCCTTCAAGCTGGTAGCTCCCCGACGTCGGCCGGTCGAGGCAACCCAGCAGGTTCATCAACGTCGTCTTACCCGAACCCGACGCCCCCATCAGGGCGACGTACTCGCCATTTCGGATCGTGAGCGACACCCCTTTCAATACCGGAACATCGAGTTCGCCCAGGTGGTACGTCTTGGTGACGTCTTGCAAACGGACGAGTTCGGTTCCCAGCGCGGGCGAACCCGCCGGCGCAACAGTTTTTTCGGGCGAACTCATGGCGTTTTCCCTCCGCCCCCCCGGCCACCACCGCTGCCTCCCGATGGGGTTCCCCCAGGAGTCATTTTCGGCGCGAAGGGACTGGTCTGTCCCCCAGTTTCGTTGACGACGTCACCCACGATCAGCTCCAGGCCCTCGACGATTCCCTCTCCTGAAACTTCAGACACGACACCGTCGGTCAATCCGACCGTGACATCAATGGGACGCACGCTATCCCCATCGCGTACCCAGACCTTTCCCAGCGTGGGGTCACCCGGTCCCTTCGGCTTCTTTCCCCCGCCACTGTCGAGCTTCGTTCCTCCTGCCCCCTTGCCACCATCGGTGCGCCTTGGCTGCCAGCGCAGCGCGATGTTGGGGACCAGCAGCACGTCCGTTTGGGTGGCACGTTCGAACTGCAGATTCGCCGTCAGATACGGCAGCAGTTTTCCATCAGGATTTTCCGTCGATACCACCACCGTGTATGTGACCACATTCTGCGTCATTGTGGCGTTGAGGCGGATCTGCGCGACGACACCCCGAAACACTTCGCCCGCCTGCGCGTCGACGGTGAACTTCACCGACTGTCCCAGGTGAATCTGTCCGATGTCGGCTTCATTCACCGACGCCCAAACCTGGAGCCGTTTGAGATCCTTCGCGATGAGAAACAGACTCGGTGCGTTCAGACTGGCGACCACCGTCTGCCCGACATTCACCCGCCGGTCGATGATCACCCCGTTCACGGGTGAA
>JAPLOC010001106.1 GCA_026692825.1 Planctomycetota bacterium
CTCGTCGCCGGGCATTAACTGCTGTCCCATCTTGGGAAGCGTCGCTCGAACGACCTTTGTGAGATTGTCGACGTACTCCTGTTCGGCGGGGATGCTCGACTTGCCGGAGAGATCCAGCAGGCGTTGCGCGGCTCGACTCCGATTGCCGCGCAGCAGCATTCCCGCCAAAATTGTGAGAGCCCCCGCCATCGCACCAGCGGCCGTCAGCGTGTACCACATCCTGAAGCTCCTGTTGCGAAGATCTGTTTAGAAGTCGAAAGTCACGATCTTACGAATCCACAACCAGCCAATCCCCTGTAAGACGGCCATGGCGACGATCAACATGGGCGAGTCGACGAGGCTCTGCATGTACTCGCCGTTCATGAAGATCATCACCAACAAGAGGAATGGTGAGAGAGCCATGAGGATCACCGCCTGCAGACGCCCCTCGGCCGTCAGAGTCTGAATCAGCGCCTGGGTGCGGAAACGCTCGCGAACCACGTGAGCCAGTCCCTGAAGAATCTCCGAGAGATTACCCCCCACCTGCCGCTGGACCAGAACCGCGACGACGAAGATTCGCAGTTCGAGCATTCCGGTGCGACGAGCGAGCTGCCGCAACGCGATTTCGGGGTCGAGTCCGAGATTCTGCTGTTCAAAACAGAGCAAAAACTCTTCCGAGATCGGCGGCGGGAAATCAATGGCCACAGCCTGCATCGCCTGCGCCATCGATTGGCCCGCACGCAATGTTGACGACATCAATTCGAATGAGTCGGCAAGCTGGTGCCGCAATGCCGCCTGTCGCTTGTTCTTTAACCGTCGTACGTACCAGATCGGCAGAACCGAACCGATCACCGCGCCAACCGCTGCGAGAATCAGATTGCCTCGAATGATCAGAGCGAGAACGGAACAGATCGCGGTCGATGCCAGGGTATATTGCCCCAACTTGGCCGGACTGATCAGCAGGCCCGCCTGGTCAATCAACTCAGCGATTTTCTCGCGGAAGGTCCGCTTTTCTTCGCCGGTTGAGATCATGGCGCTGATCTCAGTCCCCGACAGGTTCTTTAGCAGCGACTGTTTTGCCCTCGCACGCTGGCGATCACGCAACTCTTCGTCGAGCCGCTCCTTCACTTTCGTTCGATCGCGAAGGAACATGTCCATCGCCAGCGAATAGACGCCGATGACGCTGAAAATGACCGCGAAGAACGTGACGACCGGAACAAAGGCCTGATTCATGGTGGAGATCCTTTGGCTGGTCAGCAGGTCATCAACGTGCGGCGTTCGAACATGTTCGCGGGCAGCTTGATCCCCATCGCTTCCAGATGATCCAGGCATTGCGGCCGAATTCCGGTCGAGTAGTAGTACCCGGTCGCGTTACGGTTGGCGTCGAGGCCGGTCTGCTTGAACACGAAAATGTCATGCATGGTGATGTTCTCCCCCTCCATGCCGGTGATCTCCGAAATCTTGATCACCTTCCGCACACCACCGGTCAGCCGGGCCGCCTGAACCACCAGGTGAACCGCCGACGCGATCTGCCGACGGATGACCCAGATCGGAAGATCGAACCCCGCCATACCGACCATCATCTCCAGTCGGCTGACGGCGTCGCGGGTGTCGTTGGCATGCAGCGTCGTCATACTGCCATCGTGACCGGTGTTCATCGCCTGCAGCATGTCCAATGCCTCCGGACCGCGCGATTCCCCAACCACCAGCCGGTCGGGCCGCATTCGCAGGGCGTTTCGCGCCAGTTCGCGACACGAGACCGCCCCCTGTCCCTCGACGTTCGCCGGGCGGGTTTCCATCCGCACCACGTGCGATTGCTGCAACCGCAGCTCGGCGGCGTCTTCAATGGTCGCGATTCGTTCGTCGTCGGGAATGTAACCCGAGAGCATGTTCAGCAGAGTCGTCTTCCCCGAGCCGGTACCACCCGAGATCAGAATATTTTGCCGCGACTTCACACACCCGGCCAGAAACTCGACCATTTCCGGCGTGATTGACTTCTTCGAAATCAGATCTTCGGCTTTCAGTGGGCGGGCCGAAAAACGGCGAATCGAGACCAGCGCCCCATCGAGCGCCAGCGGCGCGATGATCGCGTTCACACGACTGCCGTCGGCGAGGCGGGCGTCAACCATCGGGCTGGTCGCGTCGACCCGGCGACCGACCCGACTGACGATCCGCTGAATGATCTGCAGCAGATGCTCGTCGTTACTGAAGGTGACGTCCGACTTCTCCAATCGGCCCCGGCGTTCGACGAAAACCGTGCGGGGACCATTCACCAGGATGTCACTGATCGTCGGGTCACGCAGCAGCGGTTCGAGCGGTCCCAATCCGAATGTCTCGTCCATCACCTCATTGACAAGCTGCTCACGCTCGGCGGAGCTCATCAGGTTGGCGCTGTGCCGGCACAGTTCTTCGGCGGCCGTGCGAATCTCGGCGCGCAGTTCTTCGTCGGTGCGCGAACCGATCTTCGAGAGATCAAGGCTCGCGATCAGCCGAGCGTGGAATTCACACCGAATCGAGTCATCGATCCGTTTCGTGGGGGTGAACGCCGTGACCCGTTGGCCGGGTCGGCTGTCCATGGAGGCACCATTGCGCTCGTCGGTTTCCGCGA
>JAPLOC010001107.1 GCA_026692825.1 Planctomycetota bacterium
CCGATGAATACGCTGTGAAATACGCCGTCGACCGCACCAGCACGCTGGCGACGGTTTATCTCGGGATGACAATGGGGTGTGCCGAGTGCCACGACCACAAATACGACCCGGTCTCGCAGAAGGACTTTTATTCCCTGTTCGCGTTTTTCAACAGCGTCGATGGCGAGCGGGGAGCGCAAGGGCACGATGTTCCCCTTCCGCCGTTGCTGACATTTCCCACCCCGGAACAGTCCGAGACGCTGAAAACGGCCAAAGCCAAACTGGTGGAACTCGAGCAGCAGATTCAGCGGGAGCTGGCGAACGTGGCAACCAGCGAAGCGGTTGTCGGCGAGACGCTCCGCGGCTCGCCTGATGCACCGCAGGTGCCGGCCGGAAACGCCCCGGTCGCCGCCGACCCGGCTCAGACTCGCGAGTACGTCTGGATCGACGACGCTTTGCCGACCGGCGCATCGCCGCAGGGGACCGAGAATGAGAAATCGTGGCAATGGATCGAAGCGGCGGCCGGCCCGGTGATGAGCGGTCGCGTCGCCCACACGCGGACGGCAAAAGGGGTCGCGCAGCATTACTTCACCGGGGCGGCCGGCGGCATGCGGATTGGCGAGGGGGACCGGCTGTTCGCCCACGTCCACCTCGACGCGCAAAATCCCCCGAAGATGATCATGCTGCAGTTCAACGACGGCTCGTGGGAACACCGCGCGTACTGGGGCGAAAACCTCGCCACTTGGGGGACGGATGGTTCTCCCAGTCGGCGATCGATGGGGCCACTGCCAACCGTCAGCGGCTGGGTTCGGTTGGAGATCGAAGCCCGCGACGTCGGTCTCGCCCCGGGCAGCACGGTGACGGGAGTCGCCTTCACTCAGGCCGACGGAAAAGTGACCTGGGATAAAGCGGGGCTGGTCACTCGCACGCCACAGCCGGCGCTTCCCAACGAGACACTCGCCGCCTGGGAAAAGTTTGAATTGGGGCCACCCAATCCCCCTTCGAAACTGCCGCTGGCGATTCCACCGCTGTTGCAGATCGCCGCCGACAAACGAACCGACGCGCAGAAGACGGAACTGCGGAATTACTTCATTCGCTACGTCTATGCCGGCAATCGGGGGACGTTCGACCCGCTCAACAAACAGTACGACGAAACCAAGGCGCTGGAAACCAAGACCGTTGCAGCGATTCCCACGACGATGGTGATGGCGGAGATGGAGAAACGCCGCTCGGCGTTTGTGTTGATGCGAGGCAACTACCAGACGCCAGGGGAGGAAGTCTCTCCCAACGTGCCGGCGATTCTTCCCCCACTGAAAGAAGGGCAGCCCGCCAACCGACTCGGCCTCGCCCGCTGGCTGGTCGATCGTGACAACCCGCTCCCTGCCCGGGTGACGGTGAACCGCTTCTGGAAACAGTTCTTCGGGACCGGACTGGTCAAAACGAGCGAGGACTTCGGCTCACAGGGGGAATTTCCCTCGCATCCCGAGTTGCTCGACTGGCTGGCTGTCGAATTCATGGAGCCGGCGAATGGCGGCCGGGACTGGGATCTTAAGCGGTTGCTGAAGACGATTGTCATGTCGGCGACGTATCGGCAGTCGTCGGTTCCGCAGGGGAAATTGCTGGAAAACGACCCGTACAATCGTCTGCTCTCACGGGGCGTTCGGTTTCGATTGCCCGCCGAGTCAATTCGCGACAACGCCCTGGCGATCAGCGGATTGCTGAATCCCCAATTGGGAGGGAAGAGTGTCTATCCGTATCAGCCCGCGGACTACTACGCCGACAAGGGGCGCTGGAAGTGGGGGCAAAGCACGGGGACCGACCTGTACCGCCGGGGGTTGTACACATTCTGGCGACGGACGACGTTTTACCCGTCGTTTCAGGTGTTTGACGCCCCGACCCGCGAGTTCTGCACGGTCGATCGGCCGCGGACGAATACGCCGCTTCAGGCACTGGTGACTCTCAACGATCCGGTCTTTGTCGAGGCGGCCCGAGTGTTTGGTCAGCGCTTGATGCAGGAAGGAGGCTCCGATGTCACGGGCCGGCTGTCGTACGCGTTTCGCCTCTGTGTGGCCCGCGCTCCGCGCGACAAAGAACTCGCCGTCCTCCATCGGCTCTATTCCGAACACCTCGCCCGCTACCAGGCCGACGGTGCCACCGCTCTGAAACTGGTGACCAACGGCACCGCCCCCCGCCCCGAATCGCTGCCCGTTCCCGAACTCGCCGCCTGGACGGCGATTGGGAATGTGCTGCTGAACCTGGACGAGACGATCACTCGGGAATAAGGATCTGCAAAACAGCAACCGAGTCACCCCCAAGAGACCCTGCAAGGGGTCACAGAAAGTAGCCCCGGGTCGAGGCGGCCCAAGCAGCCTCGACCCGGGGTTGATGTCGCAAGAAAGATCGACCCTGAAAGGGTCGCAGAAGCACCTTGAAAGCCGCGAACTCTCCAGGCTGCCCAGCGTGACCGGCCGTGATTTCCACTTGCCGCTCGCAGTTGAATGATTCGACGATTCCCTCGGACTGCCCCATGCAACAAAACTTTTTCGAAATGCAGCGGCTGCTCACTCGGCGCAACTTTCTTTCACGCACCAGTGCCGGCCTGGGGGCCGCCGCCGTCGCGTCGCTGCTGAATCCCGCGCTGGCGGCACCGACCTCTTCACCCGAAAACGCTCTCGCGGCGGCGCTCCCGCATTTCGCCCCCAAAGCGAAACGGGTGATCTATCTGTTCATGTCGGGGGGGCCGTCGCACATTGATTTGTACGATCCCAAACCAAAGCTCGCCGAGCTGCATGGGCAGGAACTCCCCGCGTCGGTCCGGGGCCAGCAGCGGGTGACCCTCATGACGCGCAACCAGGGGCAGTTTCTGGTCGCCGCCTCGAAGTTCAAATTCATCAAGCATGGAGCCTCGGGGCAGGAATTGACCGAGATGCTCCCCCACATCGGCAAGATCGCCGACGACATCGCCATCATCCGGTCGATGCACACCGAGCCAATCAACCACGACCCTGCGGTCAATTTCATTCAGACGGGGTCGGGGGTGGTGGGTCGCCCCACGCTCGGCTCGTGGCTCTCGTACGGCTTGGGCAGCGAAAACAAAAATCTCCCCGACTTTATTGTGCTGCTGTCTGGCGCAGGGGGGCAGCCGGTCGTGTCGCGATACTGGAGCAACGGCTTTCTCCCTGCCAAGTTCCAGGGGGTGCAGTTCCGTTCGCAGGGGGATCCGGTGCTGTACCTCTCGAATCCGCCGGGGATCGACGGGGCGGGACGCAAATCGCTGATTGACGGCGTGAATGAACTCAACCAGCTCAAGTACGATTCCGTGGCCGACCCCGAGATCCAGGCGCGGATCAACTCGTTCGAGCTGGCGTACCGGATGCAGATGAGTGTCCCCGAACTGATGGATATTTCGACGGAGCCGAAGTCGGCGTTGGAGCGGTACGGTGCCCAGCCCGGGCAAGCTTCGTTCGCCAGTAACTGCCTCTTGGCCCGTCGGCTCGCCGAGCGCGGCGTGCGGTTCATCCAGCTCTATCATCGCGACTGGGACCATCACGCCGACATTCCCAACCGCATGAAGCAGCAGTGCCCGCAGACCGATCAGGCGTCGGCTGCACTGGTGCAGGATTTGAAAGATCGGGGAATGCTCGACGATACGCTGGTGATCTGGGGAGGCGAGTTCGGTCGCACGACTTACAACCAGGGACCACTGAAACCCGACAGCTACGGCCGCGACCACCATCCGCGGTGCTACTCGATCTGGATGGCGGGGGGCGGGATCAAGGGGGGCATCACCTACGGCCAGACCGACGAGTTCGGCTACAACATCGTCGAAAACCCGGTCCACATCCACGACTTCCAGGCGACCATTTTGCACCTGCTAGGCCTGAATCACGAGAAGCTGACGTACCGGTTCCAGGGTCGGGATTTTCGGTTGACCGATATCGGTGGGAAGGTCGTGCCGGCACTCTTGGCATAGGGGTGTGATTCACCTAAAAGCGAGCCGGCCGGCGTAAGCCGGTTTTTTTGCGGTCAAACGCCCGTCTTCCGTAACAGTCGATTCACGTCGCGACTGAGTGCCTGCCAACACCCCGCGTGAAGGATCGCACCGGACACCTGCCAGTGGGCAGGCGATATGAGAAATTAGCGACTCCGACTGACCATTATGCGAATCGGGGCAGGTATCGTGGATCCAATCCACGATACCCCCCCGGTTTGTCACTCTCTCTTCGCCAAACGTCGCAGAACCTATCTCCGAGCGTTTCGGAAGAATTCGTCGTCGACCCGACCCTCCGCCCGCATTACTTGGCGGCAGCCAAGGCGGCGTCGTAGTTCGGCTCGTTGGCGATTTCCGACACGTACTCGACGTGCGCCAGTTTGCCGTCGGCTCCCACCACGAAGATCGCCCGGGCGAGAACGCGGTCCAGCGGCCCACCCTTGATCAACACACCGAAGTCTTCGCCGAATTTCGAGCAGCGGTGAGCGCTCAGGCAGGTCACGTTGGAGACATCTTCCGCACCGCACCAGCGCTTCTGGCCGAAGGGGAGATCCATGCTCACGCACACCACCTGCAGTCCTTCAGTCGCCTTCACTTTGTCATTGAAGAGCTTGGTCTCTTTGTGACAGATGGGGGTGTCCAGCGAGGGGATGGTGGTGATGATGTACGGCTTGCCGGCGAATTTCGCTTCGGTGGCGTCCTTCAGGTCGGCCCCCTGGAGGGTGAACGCCGGGACAGAGTCCCCCGCCTTGAGCTGCGGGCCAGCGAGGTCAACCGGGTTTCCCTTGAGCGTCACCGCCCCTTTGCGAATGTCAGCCATCTGTGTATTCCTTTCCTGTGGTGGAGTGGTAAGAATTCGTGGAGTGCAGAGAAGTATGGGAATCCCCCCTGTCCCTTTCAAGTCCGGCTCATGGTTTCGGTTCAGTACGATTTTGATGTGGTTGTGGTCGGGGCCGGGCATGCCGGCGTTGAAGCGGCGCTTGCCGCGGCCCGACTGGGTGCGCGGACGGCTCTTTTGACAATGAGCTGCGACATGGTCGCCGCCATGAGCTGCAACCCCGCGATTGGCGGTGTCGCCAAGGGGCAGATCGTCCGCGAAATCGACGCCTTGGGTGGCGAAATGGGACGGGCGATTGACGCGAC
>JAPLOC010001108.1 GCA_026692825.1 Planctomycetota bacterium
TCGGTCGGCATGACACCAATCAGCGGGGCGTCGGGCAGACGCAACTCGATGAAACCAAGCCGTACGAATTTGGGGATCCGGTCGCAAACCTGAATCTTCATGAGACGATGCGGAACGCGATCGCACGGCAGGGGGGGGGGACATCCATCGAGATCGAAGAAGAGGATCTTGTCGTCCACACGACCGAGTACCAGACGAGTTGTGCGACCGTCGTGTTGATCGATATGTCCGGAAGCATGACGCGGTTTGGAAAATACGGACAGGCGAAACGGGTGGCGCTCGCCCTGCAATCGCTGGTTCGGGGCAAGTACCAGGGGGACTCGCTGCAGTTCGTGGGATTCTATTCGTCCGCCAGCCCACTGACCGAACGCGAATTGTACAACTCGGCTCCAAAACCGGTCTCAATTTTCGACTCGCGGGTCCACCTGAGGATCAATCTCGACAAACCGCCGCGGTTCATTCCCCAGCATTTCACGAACATTCACGCCGGCCTGCAACTGGCCCGCCGAATGCTGAAACGCCAGCCAGCGGCAAATCGGCAGATTATTGTGATCACCGATGGCGAGCCGACGGCGCATCTCGAAGGACGCGAGCTGGTGCTGATCTATCCTCCTGCGGAGAAAACAGCCCGCCTGACACTTGCCGAAGCGCGGCGGTGTGCGAACGAAGGGATTCGGCTGTCGAGTTTCGCGCTGATTGAAGACTACTTCTACATGGGACTGGTCAACTTCGTCGAACAGATGGCGGCGGTTTCCGGAGGAGTTTCGGCTTACTGTAACGCGGATGATCTTGGCAATCTGGTGATTGAGAGTTTCACGAAGGGGAGGCGGACAAAGCGGGCGGTGCGCTAAGGGTTCGCGCAATAAACGTGACCAGTCGCTCGAAGGCCGTTGTGGTTTTCGGCGATCATTGACTGAGGTGGACAACTTACCCCGGTTACGGTTCTACTGTCCCCGCCATGTCTCCGACTCTCGATTCCGTCACAGCCCCGGCCGACCATTCCCGGCCAAGAACTCTTCGTGCGCAGGTGCTGGCACTCGCCATTCCCGCACTCGTTGAGCAGTTGCTGAGCTTCTTTGTCGCGCTCTACGACACCACGCTGGCGGGTTACATCAGTACCGGTGGCCACGAAGTCGGGCTGTATACAACCACTGTGGGTATCGCGTCATACCTCGGTTGGCTGGCGTCTCTGCTGTTCGCCCTGGTCGGCATGGGGACGACCGCCCTGGTCGCTCGCGCCAAAGGGGACAACGACCCCGCCACCGCCAATCGGCTTGCAAACCGTTCGCTGTTTTTGGTCGCCCCGCTGGCGATACTGGTTGTTGCCGTGCTGTATTTCGCCGCCCCGTTTCTCGCCGTCCGGGTTGGACTGGAGGCGGAGTCAGCCGATGTTCTCGTCCGGTATTTGCGTCGTGACGCGTTTGGGCAACTGCTGTTCGGATTCTGCCTGATCGGGTCGGCGGCTCTGCGCGGCATGGGAGATATGCGAACCCCCATGTACATCCTGGGAGGGGTCAATCTGGTGAATATCCTCGTATCGACCACACTGGTTCTGGGAACGGCCCCCGGTGCGATCCTTTCCCGCGGGTTGGGCTGGGAGTCGTGGGGCGTTGACGGAATCGTGAGTGGTACGCTGACCGCGCGGCTGCTGGGCGGAGCGCTGATGCTCGGCGTGCTGGCTCGCGGAGTCAGCGGATTGAAACTACTCCCCGCTTTGATGATTCCCGATCGCGTCGACGTCGTTCGCATTTTGCGGATTGGAATCCCGGCCGCGATGGAAGGGGCGACCATGTGGGGCGGGCAATGGTTGTTTCTCGAAATCATCTCGCGTCTGGGGACGCCAGAAAGTGGCAGCGCGTACAAAGCGGCTCACATGATTGGCATGGATGCCGAAGCTCTGACGTACCTCCCGGCGACCGCCTGGGGCTATGCGGCAGCGTCCCTGGTCGGGCAGAACCTAGGTGCGAGAAATCCCGATCAGGCCCGTCGCCTGACGAACGAGGCGGCCAAACACGCGGTTATCATCGCCCTGGTGGGGTCCACCGTCTATTTCTTCGGTGCCGAGCTGATCTTTCAGGTCATGACACGCGAGGCCGAAGTTCGGCGGATTGGAATCCCCGCGCTCCGCTTCCTTTCGCTGTACCAGTTGCCGCTGGCCGTGGTCATAGTCTACCTGCATGCGATCCGTGGAGCGGGGGCGACCCGCGCGGTCGCGATCATCAATTCTCTCGGCGTCTTTCTGATCCGCCTGCCGGTCGGATATCTGATGGGAATCGTCCTGGGATTCGGGCTGATCGGCGCCTGGTCGGGAATGTGTCTCGACGTGCTGATCCGGTCGGTGATCGCGCGATACTACTTTACGCGAGGCGACTG
Organism: Planctomycetota bacterium; assembly: GCA_026692825.1. Taxonomy (GTDB): domain Bacteria; phylum Planctomycetota; class Planctomycetia; order Planctomycetales; family Planctomycetaceae; genus UBA10511. The sequence continues at coordinate 2,374 of JAPLOC010001108.1, forward strand.
GGCCCGCACCAAAGTGTAGCGTCGGATCACCGATCTCCGGGTAGCGGCAGGCGACCGAAGACCATTCGGCCCGCGCTCGATTGCAGTACACTCTTGACGATGATTTCGGACCGGGCCGGACGATCTTGAGCGAAATCCGCTCGCCTGGCAGGTGCCTTGGCTTCAAGCAATTCGCCAGATCGTTCAGGTTGATCACGTCGACCCCCTGCACGCTGGCAACCTTGTTGAGGTTGAAGTCGTTGGTCACGACCGCGCCGCCGAGCTGCTTTGCGAGATCGACCAGTTGCTGATCGACACTTTGCCCCTTCCCATCCTCGGGACGGGTTTCGTGCAGGCGAACTTCGACATTGGTATTCGATTGCAGTCGCGAGACGACATCCAACCCACGACGTCCGCGATTACGGCGCAGTTTTTCGCTGCTGTCGGCAATGTCCTGCAATTCCTGTAACACGAACGACGGAATTACAATCTCGGCATCGATGATCTTCGTGTCGAGAACGTCGGCGATCCGACCGTCGATTAGCGAACTCGTATCGAGGATGTAGGGGCGACCGCCGCGGACCTCTTTGGCGAATTCGATGTAGGGAATGATGAACCGGAATTTGTCCCGGGTCTGCAACAGCAGCGTCACGCACAGGTACGGCAGAATCAGGTTCGAGAGCATCAGGGTGATCGGCCGGTAGTTCCCCATCACGACCGGACTGAGGGCGAGATTCGTCAACCAGCTCAGCATGAATCCGATGAGCAGTCCAAAATAGATCGCCGAGACCACGTCGATTCGCTTCTGCGGAATCAGAATGTCGAGGAATGAAACGATTTGCGACGCCAGCAGCAACAGAATGAAGCTGGTGACCCGATTGCTGCCAAATGGCTCGGGAAGGGCGTCGAGCGTCACAAACGTGACGATCGTCCCAACGCAAACCATGGCGTAGATGACTCGGATGAGGAACAGCAACATGTGATCACTCGATTCCTGAACTCGGCGACAGCGACGACGCCCCCTGTCCGCCGGAACAACTGCCCGACGCCGGTTGCACGCGCCTGCGCGACGACCGAGCGGCAGGCGCAGCCGTCACCCGTCGGTCAACCAACATCCATTGTTCAAGAATTGACCGCCGTTATCAAGGTCGCGCCCTCCGCAGAATCGCTACACCTCCGAATTCGCGAGTAATTCATACAAAGCGGCGAGCGATTGGGGAATGATGTTGACGTCGGCGAAGATCGGCATGAAGTTCGTGTCGCCGTTCCAACGTGGGACGATGTGCCAGTGCAGATGGCCGGGCAACCCGGCCCCCGCGACCCGTCCCAGGTTCAAGCCCACATTGTATCCGTCCGGCGACATCGCCTTTCCGAGCCGGGCCACCATCGCGCGGA
>JAPLOC010001109.1:0-1095 GCA_026692825.1 Planctomycetota bacterium
CCCAAAAAAGCCCGTTGAATCGCGTTGGGAACGTCGTGGTTCCGTCGCAGTTCTTCCCGAAACCGATACAGAAAGTGAATTGTGTTGTCGTCGGCCAATCCCAGGCAAACAGTGAACACGATCACGTTGCCGACGTTCATGTCATAACCGCGGAATCCCATGTAGCCCAGGGTGATCGCCAGGGGGGTCAGGTTGGGCAGGGCTGCGATCAGCCCCACGCGCACCGACCGGAACTCCAGTGCGATCAGAGTGAAAATCACCAGCGACGCGGTCACCAGCGAGAAAAACAAATCGCGGATCAACGTCGTCAGCGCGTGGGCCGCGACATACGCCTCCCCGGTCAGTCGCACTTCGATGCCACTTTCCGGAGGGAAGACCGCCGCCAGACGTCGCTCCAGGTCGGCGATTAATTCCAGCGTTTTCGCCGATCCGATCTCCGCGACCCTCAATCGGACCCGGGCTCGAGTTCCGTCGGCGTTCAAATAATCGGTGTAATGCATCACCTCGGGGAACTGAAGCGCCACGCCGTTCGTTCGCTCCAGTCGGCGTTGACCCACTTCCCCCGCAGGGACCAGTTCCGCATCCGATTCCGAATGTCGACGGCCGGGCCAATGTGACAGAATCTCTCGAAACAGGTCGGCGTACGATTGTCCCGACAGCACGCTGGGAATCTCCCGCGCCTGCCGAGTCGCCTCGACCACCCGATGAAATGTCTCTGGCTCCAAGAACCGCCCGGGGCGATCGGCATGCAGGCTGATTTCCAGAGGCACCACTCCGGAAAGTTCTCGCTCCACCAGTTTCAGCGTCGTGACGGCGCGATGGTCATCGCGGAACGTTTCGAGCGCGTTAAACGTGTTGATTTTCACCCGGCTCGCCCCCCACAGCGAAACCCCGACCACCAGCAGCGACGCCAGAACCGCCGTCCACGGATGCCGGGCGACCGCGGCCCCCACGACGGCGGCCGAGCGTGTGACCGGCCCCGGCCGCTCCTGATGCAACCCCGAATGCCGGGGGGGAGCGAAATACCGGAACAGCGCCCCCAACGTGACGAGCGTGCAGAGATATTGAAACCCGACCCCCAGCGCCGCCTGCCAG
>JAPLOC010001109.1:1130-8289 GCA_026692825.1 Planctomycetota bacterium
AGCAGACAGGCGGGAGTCATGTGCGCGATCGCCGACGCCGCCGCCCGGCACCGGTCTCCGGGAAGCAGATGATCCTCCTCGGCGTAACAGCTCACAATCTGAACCGAGCTGGAGACACCAATGATCAACAGCAGCATCGGCAGGACATTGCTGACGAGGTTCAACGATTCCCCGAATAGCGCGAAACTGGCGAACGTCCACGAAAGGGCAATTCCCACTGCGACCAAGGGCAGAATCGAACCCGATACGCAGCGGAACATCAGCCAAAGTACGACCAGATACGTAATGGCCGCCAGGGGAATCAGCGTGAACTGGTCCGCCCGCAAATCGTCGACAATCTCCACCCGCAACACCGGCAGTCCGGTGAACAGAGTTTCGTAACCTGCCGGCGCGGGATGTGCCGCCACCACGTTTTGAATGGCGACAACGAGTTCACGCGTGGCATCGATCGCGGGACTGTCGAGATCCAGAAAGATGGGAAGCGAAGCGAGGCGATTGTCGTGGCTTAGCAGTCCTCCCCGCAACAACGGCATCGACTCGATCTTGCCCCGTGCCCGAAACGCACTTTCTTCGTCGACAGGATCTCCTTGTATCAATCGCTCGAGTCGCCAGCCCCGTAGGCCGGGACGGGGGGTCTCCAACGTTCCCAACGACTCGACCCGTGCCACTCCGGCGATGGCCGCGATCTGCGTCGCGATCTCCGCCTGCCACTGCAGTGGTGCCCTCTCCAAAACATCCTGTTCCCCCGTCGCCCGCAACACCAGCAGAACGACGAATTCATCCCGACCAAACGTCTGGCGGAACTCTTCAGAATAACTGACGAGGTTGTCGTTTCCGACAAAAATCGACTGCGGAGCGAAGTCGAACCGCAATCCCGGCATCGCGCAGAGCGAAGCGACCAACGACGCAGCCAAAAGCGACAGCGCGATTCGGGGATGGGCGAGGAGACTGTCCGCGAATTGCCGACAGGCGCGCTCGATCGATGAGCCGGTTTGCATGGACGGGACGTTTCACACGCCCACGAATTCATTTCTTCGTGGAATCCACCGACATCTGGTGGAAGCAGTGGGTGATGTTCGCCTGATTCTTCAACAGCCAGTCGATCGAAGGCTCGTTGTTCATCGCCTTGGCGATCGCCTTCGACGTAGCGGCCCGGTGAGTTTCAAACAGCACGTTGAAATCGACTTCTTCCTTGAGGATCGCCGGGTCGAGCCAGACCGAGACGATGATCCCCAGTTCATTCACCTTCGATTTCGGAATGTCGCCATTGCGCACCGCGTCGAGAACGCCGTTGGCGATCGCCGCCTGAACCGTCCCCATCAGCACATTCGTGTACCGGGTGCTGGTGACGGTCACCTTGCTGACCATCAGCGTCACCGGACGGACCTGTACATCGCAATTCAAGATCGCGAAGACGCGGGAGTGTCCCTGGACCTGATTTCCCAGCAAGTTCGCGATCGCGTACCCCACGGGTCCATCGAGTTCGCCAATCACCACTTCCGGTTCCGCCGCCGACCAACCCTGCTCGGCTTCCACCAGCGCTTCGCCAGTCCGCAGAACAATTCGCCCGACGGGTTTCTTCTTCGCCGCCTTCTTCTTCGCCATGCTGTCGTGTGAGAGAATCTATCAAGAGACGCGGGGAAGAATGGACTGCGAACTGGAATTCGCCTGCCGCCCCACGAACGGCTCATCCGAGATTACGCCACCCCCGTCCCCCCGTCAACAAGGGCGCGGCCCTTGACCCGGTCCGAGCTGCCGCTCGAGGTTGGGGTCGACCGCTCCCGTTGGTCGCTCGCTGATGTCCATAACAGTGATCCAGCCGTTGGCGGAAGCTGGAGGGGACTCTGTCCCCCCAGCTTGGATGCGACAGCGTTGCTTTTGTCACCAGCGACTGCGTACCAATTCCGCTGACAGGGCTCTTGTTTTGGTTGCGGCCCCGCGAAGCGGTGCCACGCTTGGCAAGGGACCACGGTCTCGTCTGCTACCGAGCGCCGCTAAAACAACTCCCGGATCGGCTCTCCCGACTCGACAAGCGGAACTGGGCGATTTTGCCGGTCAGGAACGGTCGCGTGGCTGTCGATCCCCAGGACGTGGTATACGCTGGCCAGCAAGTCGCCAGGGGTCAGTTTGCGGTCACGTGGCTGGCCGCCAGTCGCGTCGGTCGATCCGATGATTTGACCGCCACGGACTCCTCCACCCGCGAGCAACGCGCTCATCACCCATGGCCAATGGCCTCTTCCCGCGTACGAATCGATCTGCGGTGCCCGGCCGAAGTCGCCGTAGGCCGCCACCAAGGTTCGGTCGAGCAGTCCCCGTTCACTGAGATCTTGAATCAGGGTACAGAGCGCCTGGTCGTAGGTTGGAAGCCGCTTGCGCAGGTTCTTTTCGATCGTGTAGTGATCGTCCCACCAGTCGATATCCCGCTCGTAGAGATTGATCGTCACAAACGTGACCCCTGCTTCCACCAGTCGCCGGGCCAACAAGGCCGACTGCCCGTAGAAGTGTCTGCCGTAACGCTCGCGAACCGCCGGGGGCTCGCGATCCAGATCAAACGCCTCCCGGGCCGCTCCGCCCGTCACCAGGAGGTCGCGTTTCCACTGGTCGATTTGAGAAAGCAGCTCTTTTCGACCGGCGACACGTGTCACGTCGAGCCCGTCGCGCAAGCGGAATTCGGGCAGTTTGTAGTTTCCGAGACTGGGATCCCCACCGGCGTTGAGGGCGTTATGCCGGGAACCGAGATAGACCGCCTGCTGATAGAAACCAGCGTGGGTGGCGTAGTCTTCGGGAATGCAGACATACGCAGGGAGACCAGGACGATTGGGGCCGCGCAGGGCCGACGTGACCGCCCCCTCGGCAGGGTGCTGTTGCCCGCGTTGTCGCGCGTTGAGCAGAGGATAACCGGTTTGCACCAGATGCTGGGCGTCGTCATGCACGCCGTAGGTGTGCGAGATCGTCCGCAGGATGGCAGTCTGGTTGGCGATTTGAGCGTGCCGGGGAAGTAGATCGCAGACTTGAAACCCGGGCAGGTTCGTGTCGATGTTGCCAAACGGGCCACGCACCTCCGGCGGCGCGTCCGGCTTCATATCGTACGTGTCGAGCTGAGAGGGCCCCCCCGCCATCCAGAACAGAATCACCGAGGTGTCGCGACGATCAGCCGACCGGCCCGGTTCACTCTGACCGGCCTCTCCGCCTGAAAGCAAGCGGGGTAGTCCCAGCCCCAGCGAAGCGAACGCCCCAAATTGCAAGAACTCACGCCGGTCAAGTCCCGGCAGCAAACGAACGTGGCGGCGGCGAAGTTCAAGCATGGACCACCTTGCTATTCCACCAGTTCCACTCGCGTGAACTCATCCATCGCGACAGTGGTTTCCTCGTTCACCGCACCATCCTTTCGCAGCAGGATGAGGTCAGTGAACGCGTGGTCATCGAAATTCCGCTGGACGTGCAGTCCGTTCCGACGACGTTCGGTTCGCGCGACTTTGCCCTGAACTTCCGTCTGCCAGATCTTGAGGCCCACCTTGACTCGCTGTGTGATCTTCACTCGCTGGCCAGGTTGAAGGTCTTCAAAACGGACGAGTGTGCCGGCGGACATGAGGCGGAGGGGTGTCGAGAAGGGTGAGAGGTTTGGGACAGCGACCGTCCCGTGAGCCGATCTTCAAACCGGCCCGGCTACCGTAGTTGTACCGGCTGGCGTGGCGGGGGGTCAAATGGTGTCGGCCACTGACCACTCACTCAGCCGTCGTTTGTCCCCTCCACCGACTTCCGTGCGGACGCGAACAGGTCGGTGACCGAAATCCGCAATCCGGGGAGGACAACCGAGGTCGCTACGTCACCGGATCGAAATGTCGCGTGCAATCGGTATTCTCCCGCCTGCAACACCAGCACATGCACACAGACCTCTTTGCGATCCACGATCCAGTATTCGCCTATTCCCGCCTTGGCGTATTCCGCCCGCTTGACGACCAGATCGCGATGTCGGTTCTCTTCTCCGTCACTGACAATTTCCACCACCAGATCGGCTCCCTGAACCGGGGCATCTGGGTCGATCACGCGATCCGAACGCAAAAACACAAGATCCGGTTCGCGATAGGTACCGGGATACAGATGGACCGGCAATGGAGCCGCCACCACAATACCCGCCCGGACTTCGCGCACATGAGTACGAATCGCGAAGTACACGAAATCGAGCAGTAACTGATGCGCAAGCGTCGGCATGGGCAATACCTCGAGTCGACCATTCGCGAGTTCAATCAGCCGATTCGCATCCAGACTCAGATAGTCCTCCTCCGTCCATTCCCCTTGCCTGGGGAATAAATACGCGACATCCCACGTCGGATCGCCGACCGAGGCGGAAAGAAACTGAGGCGCGACGGCATCAGCAGCAGGATCACGAAGCAGAATCGACATGATCATCGCGAAGAAGGCACGAGGTTACCGACGTCCTGATTGTGGCATCTCAATCACCACCAGAGCAACCCCATTTCAGCGCACCACGATTTCAACGCGTCCCGCGCCTCCAGCGGCCGGCGATCATCGGGAGTGGTCAATAGCCAACTCGAGCGGCAGCTCGGATCGGGTCAGGGGCCGCGCCCTTGCTAGGCGGTGGCAGAGTTCAAGAAGGCACAGCCGGCGGCGATGGTCGCGGCGCACTGCACGCATTCCAGGAGCGAGTCGTCGTTCACACCGAGATGACGTGCTTTTTCGACATGTCCGGAGGTGCAGGGCTTGCAGCCGTTGATGTCGCTGACTGCGATGTTGATCAGTTCAACAGTCCGGGGATCGAGCGATGTGTTGGCGAAGGTGTGCGCCCGCAACCCGACCGACATTCCACTGAACAGGTCGCTTCCCGAAAGTTCGCGGAATTTAAAAAAGATATTGTACATTTGACACGATGCCGCGACCGCGAGGACGTCGGCGATCGACTGTTCCGGCAGACCCAGTTGGGTCCCCCTCTGCGAGAGCAGATCGAGCCACGCCCCGCACTTCAGCGTGCCCGCGACGGCGATGCCAATCAGCGTTTTGGTCTTCACGTCCAGGCTCCCCTCGCTCCACACGAATTTTTTGTAGTTCATGTAGAAGTCTTGCAGAAACGCGGGAACGCGGGCGTAGATCAGGAAGGGCTCGGGAATCGCCGCTCCGTCGAGCATTTCTCGCAGACGCTCGTACGTCTGTGCGACCTTGTCGGTGGCTTCGGACTCAGGAATCGCGGCGATACGTGACATGGCGCTGTGTGGATGTGGAAAGCGAAACGGCGTGCGGGGATTCGGCAGACGGGAGAAAAACAGACGGGGTTCGTTGTCGAACTCCGTCTGTTCCCGAAGGTTGATTCCGATGGACGACCGATGCGTCCGACCGGGCTAATTCAGGGTCTTTTCGCCCGGCTTCCAGTTGCAGGGGCAGAGTTTGTCGGTCTGGAGCGCGTCCAAAACCCGCAGGATTTCCGTCACATTGCGCCCCACCCCCAGATCATGAATCGCGACGTAGCGCAGCAGGCCACTCGGGTCGATCAGGAAGATTCCGCGGTAGGCGATTCCCTTGTCTTCATCGAGTACGCCGTAAGCCGCAGACACCTGGCGGGTGATGTCTGACAGCATCAGGTGCTTGAGGCCTTTGAGGTCGGGGTGACTGTCGCACCAGCCTTTATGGGAGTAGACACTGTCGGTGCTGGCGGTCAACAGCACGGTGTTGCGGTCGGAGAAATCGCCCACCGCCTTGTTGAAGGCGACGATTTCGGTCGGGCAGACGAAAGTGAAGTCGAGCGGATAGAAGTACAGACAGACCCACTTGCCATGCAGGTCGGAGAGCTTCACGGTGGTGAACTGGCCGTCGGTGCCGTCCTTCGTGCGATCGTACGCCTGCACTTCGAAATGGGGGGCCTGCTTGCCAACCTGAACGCTCATGGAATCTCTCCTCGGGGCTTGAATTCAGTAATTCGGGCGGGACGAAAGAACAGCACATTCCCGACAATTGGGTCGGTCCCCAGTCGGCCAGCGCCGCTCCACGCCCCGCAAACTGTGCGAGATTGTAGTTCTGCGGAATGAGCCCGACAACTATGGCTCAACACGCCGGGGAAGCCCGGGCAGGTTGACTGCGGGGTGGCGATCGTATAAAACGGACAGTGCGGGGTTCTAGTTTCACTGTGCGAACACGAGAGGGTTTCAGCGATCGAAGCGATACATCGCATCAACGAGCAAATCCGGCTGTCGCCGGTTCGCGTCGTGAGTCAGGACGGGGGAATGTTGGGGGCGATGCCTACTGCGGAAGCGCTGGATCTGGCGCGGCAGGCGGGGCTGGACTTGGTGGAAGTGGCGCCTGACGAACGGCCCCCGGTTTGCCGAATCATGGATTACGGCAAGTTCAAATACGAACAGAAAAAGCGGCAATCCAAAAATGCCAAGACGCATCAGGTGCAGATCAAGGAGATCCGCCTGCGTCCGAAGACGGGCGAACATGACGTCGAGTTCAAGGTTCGGCAGGCCCGAGGGTTTCTGACCGACCGAGACAAGGTGAAGGTGACGGTTCAGTTTAAGGGTCGTGAGATGGCCCACGTCGACCGCGGGCGGGAGATCATCCAGGGGGTCATCACCCAATTGGAGGATATCGCCAAGGTGGAAAAGGCTCCGATGATGGAAGGCCGTAACATGACGGCCGTCCTGACGCCCAAATAGCGACCGGCAGTCGGTTTTCCGCAAGGCAATCGCATTCCGACCGACTCCGAACGTGGAGGTTCCGGTCAGGAATCGTCAGGTCTTCGTCACAAAATCGGTCGACTGGCCGATTTTGTGACTGATCCACTGGCGTTCCGCGACCGATTCTGAGTATAATCCCGGTTTCCCCTTTCCTGGGGAGTCAAGCAGTCATCAGTTAGTCAGAGCCATGCCCAAGCAAAAGACACACAAGGGAATGAAGAAGCGGTACAAGCTGACCGCGAACGGCAAGGTCAAGCACCGCAAGTCGTCCCGCGGCCACTTGATGAGCAGCAAGTCCAGCAGCCGCAAGCGCCACCTCCGTCAGGACGGAATCGTCACGGGTGTGCGGGCGAAGGTTGTGCAGGCGGGGTTGGCCCCCGGGCTGTAAGGTTTGGGTGCTGGAATGCGCGGGTTCCGCGACACGATTGTGTTGTGGTGCCCTGGTGTTGCGGCACTTTCGGGCTGGAGTGCCT
>JAPLOC010001110.1 GCA_026692825.1 Planctomycetota bacterium
CCGTAGCGAAATCGCGGAATCGGAATAACCCCTAGGCGAGCGGGGCGGCGCCAGCCCCGAGTGAGCCGAATGACGAAGATCGCACAGCGGGCCGCGCACTCAGATCGTAGGCGTCTTTCTCGGAAAGACTGCGCCGCTGTGCCCCCGCCGGCAAAACAACGCCCTGGGGGCTGCCCCAGGACGTCAAGCGAACCAGCCGCGAACGACGCCGCCGTAATATTCACACCCCATCACCGGGGATAGTGTATGAATACAGGCGAAGTCACACTTCATTGCGGCTGGTCCACCACACAGGGGGGCAGGCAATCCCTCAACCGGATTCGCAACCGATCTCCTCCCACGACTTTGCCGAGAATCATTATCGTTTGACCGCGTTCGAGCTCAAGCTTCATCGTCTCTTCCTCATCGGCCGGCACACAGTGGATTTGGGTTGTACCGAGACCATCCATGTAAATCACGCCGTTGACCTTGTCGATCGAGGCGATTTGCCCCGTGACCCAGGCCCACTGGTCGTAGTAGTCGTTTTGGGCCTGTGCGTGGTTTTCCAGGTATTGCCGACACAGTTCGGCGGCAGGCAGTCGCTTCGCGGGGGTCAGCTCTTCGTCGATGGAGACAATAGTGCAGTGGAGCAGCCGAGGGATTTCTTTGGGAAGGGTTTTCATCACTTGCCCCTTGAGCGTCAGTGCCATTCCGGGCGAGACGCGTTTCCAGGGCTCTTCGTCATCGACAAAACACTGGATGGGCAATTTGTCTTTCGCGCCGCCGTGCAGGGTGATGAACCATTGCCCGGTTGGTTGTCGGCCCACCACCGCCGCCATTCCTTCGACTTCAATGACCTTTCCCAGCAATTCGCGATTGGTAGCGTGCGGCGTGACGCGGTAACGCTCCTGCAACTGCTTCGCACGGATATTGACGTACGGCGTTTCCGCCGCGACGGCGTCGAAAGAGAGTGGCGTGAAGACAGGTTCGGATTCACAGCCGATCGCCAAGCCGCAGAGTGCCAGCCCGCATAACAATCGGTTCAGCAAGGGACGATCGGGGAAACAGAAGGGAATCAACATGAGCGAGCTGTCAAAAGGAAATTCTCTGGCGCTCCCGGTGAACGCGCGGTAAGTGGTGTCGTCGTATTCTATGCCGAAGAGCCGGTCGATTTCTTCGCGCGACGCTGACGATTCATCAACTCTTCACAATACGGTCGTGGGAAGCGATGTCCTGAAGCCACCGTGCGAGACGCTTCGCATCGTTCGTCCATCCGGTTAGTATCTGGTGACGGGAGTGTTCTTCAGGTCACCGTCCGCTCTCGTCACAACTTCCCTCAACAAATTCCCTCCGCAAGATTCCATGAGCCGTCATTCCGATCTGACTCGCGTCCTCAACAGTGGCATCGTCGCCATCATTCGGTCGAACTCCAGTGAGCAACTGGTGGAAGTGGCGAAGGCGCTGTACGAGGGGGGGGTGGATGTCCTCGAAGTGACATTTACCGTACCGAATGTTCTTGACATTCTGTCCGCCGTCAAGAAGTCGCTGGGCGACAAGGTGCTACTTGGTGCCGGGACGGTCCTGGACACGGAAACCGCACGGGCGGCGATTCTGGCGGGAGCGGAATTCATTGTGTCGCCAGCGGTCAATGTGGATGTGATCCGGCTGTGCAACCGCTACGACAAGCTGATTATGCCTGGCGCGTTCACGCCGACGGAAATCATCACCGCCTGGGACGCCGGTGCCGACATTGTGAAAGTTTTCCCGGCCGACTTTGTGGGGCCGTCGTACCTGAAGGCGATTCATGGTCCGCTGCCGCAGGTTCGACTGCTGCCCACCGGAGGGGTCAACCTCGACACGATTGGCGACTTTCTGAAAGCCGGGGCTTGCGCCGTGGGACTCGGGGGAGCGCTGGTGGAGCCCAAGGCGATTCAGGCGAATGACATGAACCGCATTCGAACGCTGGCAAGTCAGTATGTTGACGCGGTGAAGAAATTCCGCGCGGCGAAAGGCTGATTGGCTTTCGTCCTAATCCCCATCTCCCAGCCGGATTCGACAATAGCTCGCGAAGCGCTGGCGGGCGATCTGTCCCCGGGCGACAGCTCGTTTCACGCCGCAATCGGTCTCGTGAATGTGTGTGCAATTCGCGTACTGGCATTCGCGAACGTAAGGGTGGAATTCAACGAAGTACGCCTGGATTTCATCGGGAATGACGTTCCAGAGATCCATCTGCCGAATTCCAGGCGTATCAATGACCCAGCCCCCCATCGACAGCGGCCACAAGCGGGCGCTGGTGGTGGTGTGCTGGCCCTTGCCGGTCTCTTCGGTCACTTCCAGAGTCCGGATATTGAGAC
>JAPLOC010001111.1 GCA_026692825.1 Planctomycetota bacterium
ACGCCCGAGATTCGCACGCGGCTGCGAAACTTTTTCCTGACCAGTTCGGCCCGTCCCACGAACGCCGACTGGAAGCTAGCGCGAAACCGCTACGATTTCGCCCTCGCTCAGCGGGTTGCGCTGGAAGAGAGTCTGCCTGGAACGTTTATCTTCAAAGACCTCGATCAGCCGCGCGACTCGTTCGTGATGACGCGTGGCCAGTACGACAAACCGGGACAGAAGGTCGAGCCGACCGTGCCGGCGATTTTCCCAGCGCTCAAACTGGACGACCCCGCCCGGCGACCGAACCGGCTCGATCTGGCGAAGTGGCTGATGTCTCCCGATCACCCGCTCCCCGCGCGGGTCACGGTCAATCGGCTCTGGCAGCAGTTCTTCGGGATGGGGATCGTCAAAACGAGCGACGACTTTGGTGCTCAGGGGGAACCTCCAACGCATCCCGAGCTGCTCGACTGGATGGCGGTGCAATACCGCGAGTCGGGCTGGAACACCAAGGCGTTCGTGAAGCTGCTGCTGACCTCGTCAGCATTCCGGCAGGATGGCAAAGTGCTGCCCGAGGTGTTTGCCAAGGATCCGGAAAACCGGCTGTACGCCCGGGGTCCGCGATTCCGGCTCGACGCCGAGCAGATTCGTGACAATTCGCTGTTCGTCAGCGGGCTGATCCGCCTGAAAATGGGTGGCCCCGGTGTCCGCCCCTACCAACCCCCCAATATCTGGGAACCGGTTGGTTACGCCGACAGCAATACGCGGTTCTACTTGCAGGATCATGGGGAGTCGCTCTATCGGCGGAGTGTGTACTGTTTCCTGAAGCGGACCGCGCCGCCTCGCGAACAGCTTTGCGCCCGGCGGGAACGGACCAACACTCCGCTACAGGCGCTGCAGTTGATGAACGACACGCAGCAGTTCGAGGCGGCCCGCGCATTCGCCGAGCGGATCCTGGCGCAAGGGGGCAAATCCACCGACGAGCGACTGCGGTACGCGTATGTCACAGTGCTGTCGCGGCTGCCGGCGGAACCGGAACTGGCCCTGCTGCGGGAGGCGGTGGCGGGCTATCAGGAACGATATTCCGCCGACCTTCCGTCCGCCGACAAGGTGGTGCGGGTCGGGGAGTCGCGACTCAAGTCGGGAGCGTCGGTTCCCGAACTCGCCGCCTGGACCCTCGTTTCCAATCTGATTCTGAATCTTGACGAAACCGTCACGAGGAACTGATCACCATGCCCCCATTTTTTGAGCACAACCTCGCGCAGACCCGCCGACAGTTTGTTGGATCCACGGGTGGTCGCCTGGGAGCCGCGGCGCTCGCCGGCGTCCTGGCGAACTCCGGTTCGGTGTCGGCCGCCGACTCGACTGGTGCCAAGGTACATCCCGCGCTCCCCGGGTTTCCGCACTTTCCCCCAAAGGCGAAGTCGGTCATCTATCTGCACATGAATGGCGGTCCCGCGCAGATGGATCTGTGGGACTATAAGCCCGGGTTGAATGAGTATTTCGACAAAGATCTTCCGGACAGCGTTCGGCAGAATCAGCGGATCACGACGATGACGAGCGGCCAGAAACGGCTGCCGGTCGCGCCTTCGAAATTCAAGTTCACGCAACACGGTCAGTGCGGTCGCTGGGTGAGCGAGCTGCTTCCGCACACCGCGCAGCATGTCGACAAGATCGCGCTGGTAAAGACCGTTCACACCAATGCGATCAACGACGACCCGGCCTGCACGTTTGTGATGACCGGCAGCGAAGTTCCCGGCAAACCGAGTCTCGGTTCGTGGGTCTCGTATGGCCTGGGGGCCGAAACGAACAATCTGCCGTCGTTCGTGGTGTTGACTCCCACCTGGAGCGCCAAGGCGGCGGCTCAGGCGCTGTTCACCCGCATGTGGTCGAGCGGCTTTCTGGCAACGAGTTACTCGGGAGTCGCGCTCCGTAGCGTGGGCGACCCCGTGCTGTACATTCAGAATCCTCCGGGGGTCGAGTCGCGCGACCGCCGAGCGATGCTGGACGTGCTGTCGAAACTCAACCAGCGGCAGTTTCAGGAGCTGGGTGATCCCGAGATTCAGACACGGATCTCGCAGTATGAAATGGCGTTCCGGATGCAGGGGAGTGTCCCGGAACTGGTCGATCTGAAGGGAGAGACGAAGGAGACACTGGAGGCGTACGGTCCCGATGTGAATACCCCCGGCACGTTCGCCGCCAGCGCCCTGTTGGCCCGGCGACTGGTTGAGCGGGGGGTGGATCAGCCGTGCGGAGCGCTGCTCAACGATTTGAAACAGCTCGGCCTGCTCGATTCGACGCTGGTGGTCTGGGGCGGCGAGTTCGGTCGGACAGTGTACTCGCAGGGTCAGTTGACCAAAGAGACTTACGGTCGCGATCACCACCCGCGGAACTTCTGCATGTGGATGGCGGGGGGCGGGATCAAGGGGGGCATCAGTTTCGGCGAGACCGACGACTTTAGCTACAACGTGGTCGAAAACCCCGCCAACGTGAACGACCTGAACGCGACCATTCTGCATTGCCTGGGAATCGATCACGAGCGGTTCACTTACAAGTTCCAGGGACTCGAACAACGGCTCACGGGAGTCGAAGGGCCGAAGATCATTCCGGAATTGCTCGCATAAGTACTTGGACAAAGGTCAAGAGATGCTGATCGAGATCTGTTGCGGTTCACTCGACGACGCGCTGGCCGCCGAGGAGGGGGGAGCCGACCGGATCGAGTTGAATTCGGCGTTGTTTCTGGGCGGGCTGACCCCCTCGTTGGGGACTTTGATCGAAGTGAAACGCCAGACGAAGTTTCCGGTTCTCGCGATGATCCGCCCGCGCGTGGGGGGATTCGATTACAGCGAAGCGGAGTTCGCGGTGATGCGGACCGACGCCCGGCTGGCGGTGGAACAGGGGGCCGACGGTCTGGTGTTTGGCTGCCTGCATTCCGATGGAACGCTGCACCGGGAACGAACGGCCGAACTCGTGAGTCTGGCGCAGGGGCGTCCGACGGTGTTTCACCGCGCGTTCGACGTGGTCCCCGATCCGTTCGCGACACTGGAACAATTGATCGACCTGGGGATCACACGGATCCTCACCTCGGGCCAGGAAGAGTCGGCATACAACGGGGCGGCGTTGATCCGCCGGCTGATCGAGGCGGCCCGCGGTCGGATCGAGATTCTGCCAGGAGGCGGAATCGACCCGTTCAATGTGCTCGATGTGATCGAACGGACGGGGACGACGCAAATTCATCTCGCACTGTTTCACTCGCGACGCGATCGCAGTTGCGAAGCGCGATCCCAAGTCTACTTCGGCGGTCAGTTGCGACCGGCGGAGGATCGGATTGACATGATTGACGCCGGCGGTGTGAACAGGATTCGCGAGATCGCCGCCGGCTGAGTAACGGTCAAGTAAGATAAAACAACCACCCGCTTGAATACCAGAATTGACGGCTTTCCCAGTGGCGGTGCCCGTTTCGCTCGCACGGCCGACTCCCGCTGGCCGTGGTACTCCTCTGCAATTCAAGCGGGTAGTTGAGCTAAAGACATCGCCTGACAGACATCCCCACTACAACCGCTTCGCCAATTCCTCTCCAGGCATCTCCGCCAGAATATCGAGATGTCCTTCGACCCCCAGGAGTCGGTAAATCGACGCCGTGTCGGCGTACGCGTCGCGCAAGCCCTCGACGGGAATCGGCGTGGCGTCTCCCCGCACGCCGCCGGCGATCACGAGTTTTCGAGGGGCGATCAAAGCCGCCAGATGGGGAATGTCACCCGCGTCTCGCAGAATTCCGGGAGCGAACAGGCCCATCCATTGCTTGAGATAGGGTGTCTCCGAACGAAAACTCGCCAGGCTTCCGACTGTGACCACCCGCGCGACCGTCTGCTCGTAAATCCCCACGCCGATTGCGATCAACCCCGCTGGCCCCAGTCCCACAACAGTGGTGTTGTCGAGACCGGTTTCGCCCTGGATCTGTCGGGCTTTGGTCGCCACGACCGCGTCCAGGACCCACTGCCCCAGCAGCGGCCGACCGGTCCAGATCGCCCATTCGCTGGAGTTGTGATCGGGGGCTTTGCCAATCGTGTCACCCGGGATGGCGTAACGTCCCGTCACACGCAAGTCGACGCAGGCGACCGTCGCGCCCGATTCGACCAGCGTCCTGACCAACGGGGTCTTCTTCTGGCTGATGGAATTCCCGGTCCCATCCCCCGTCAGCCTGTTCGCCGCGCAGTCGCTTCGGTCGCGGTTCGAGAACCGCTCCGCCACCCAACACACCCAGGCCGAGGGTATGACGGGTCTGCATCGCATGCGTTTCCCACATCGGTTTGTGAGTGGGCCAGCCCGCCTTGTGATCCTGAATCTGCCGATCCGCCTCGGCGGCGGCGAAGCGGGGCAGCGTCACAAACGCGTCGGGGCGACTCTCCCCCGGCCAGCAGCGCAGAGTCTCGGGATCTTCGACTGTCAGCGCCGGCTCGGGGATTGGGTTCCCCTGCCCCTCCCCCTTCAGATGCAGCGT
>JAPLOC010001112.1 GCA_026692825.1 Planctomycetota bacterium
AGCCCGTATCAGCATGGCGAGGTGTACGTTCTCGATGACGGAGCCGAGACCGATCTCGACCTGGGTCACTACGAACGGTTCACCAACAGCGATCTTTCGCGCGACTCGAATTACACGACCGGGCGAATCTATCTGAGCGTGATCAACAAAGAGCGGCGGGGGGAGTACCTGGGGAAGACGGTCCAAGTGATTCCCCACATCACCAACGAGATCAAACTGGCGGTTCGCAAACTCGCCAGCCCCGATGTCGATGTGGTGATCACCGAACTGGGGGGAACGGTTGGCGATATTGAAGGATTGCCGTTTTTGGAGGCGATCCGCCAGATTCCGCTCGATATTGGTCGACAGAACTGCCTGTTTGTACATCTGACGCTGGTGCCGTTCTTAAAGGCGGCGGGCGAAGTGAAAACGAAGCCGACGCAGCACAGTGTGGGGCAATTGCGTCAGATCGGAATTCAGCCCGATGTGCTGGTCGTGCGGACCGAGCGGGAATTGGGACGCGAAAACGCCGAGAAAATCGCGTTGTTTTGCAATGTCGAGAAGAACGCGGTGATCGAAGAGCCGGACAAGGAGTTTTCGATCTACGAAGTTCCGCTGGGATTGGTCGAGCATGGCTTGGACCAATTGATTGTCGACCGCCTGGGACTCAAGGCGGGCCCCATCGACATGAGCGAATGGCAGTACCTGCTGCACAAGGTTCGCAATCCCGAACATGAAGTCACCATCGCGGTGGTCGGCAAGTACATCCAGCACAAAGACGCGTACAAATCGATCTACGAATCGCTCGACCACGCCGGCATCGCGCATTCGACGCGGGTGATCGTGAAGCGAGTCGAAGCCGAGGAATTGGAACGTGGCGATCCCCATTCCGTTCTGGGTGGAGTCGACGGGATTCTGGTTCCGGGTGGCTTTGGCATGCGCGGGATCGAAGGCAAAGTCGACGCCATTCGGTACGCCCGAAAATCCGAGATTCCATTCTTCGGGATTTGCCTGGGGATGCAGTGCGCGGTGATCGAATTCGCCCGCAATGTCATGCGTCTGGAAAATGCGAACAGCACCGAATTCGCAGGCGACACGCCCCATCCGGTGATCTGCCTCCTGAACGACCAGCGTAAAGTTGTCGAAATGGGAGGAACGATGCGACTGGGTGCGCAGGCCTGCCTGCTGGAACCAGGTACCCGAGCGGCCGACTGTTACGACGCCGAACGAATCATCGAACGACATCGTCACCGCTACGAATTCAACCCCGCTTTCCGCGAACGATTCGCGCGGGCGGGAATGCAGATCACCGGCTCCAGTCCCGATGGAGGGTTGGCGGAGATTGTCGAACTGCCCGACCATCAGTGGTTCCTGGCGGTGCAGTATCACCCCGAGTTCAAATCGAAGCCGAACAAGGCGCACCCGCTGTTCGTCGGTTTCATTGAAGCGGCGCTCGCTCACCAGCAACAGCGCGTGCAGATGTCGATGTAATGGCCCGTAGTCCACTCGCAGGAGTCTTTTGCGTCGACAAACCGGCCGGTGTCACTTCCCGGCACGTCGTGGACGAAACGTCGAAACTGGTTCGTTCGGGTCGGGTGGGTCACGCCGGCACGCTCGATCCGCTCGCCACCGGAGTGCTGGTGGTGTGCGTTGGCTGGGCGACGCGCCTGGTCCCGCTCGTGCAGCAGCAGCCGAAACGCTATCGGGCGGTCTTCGAACTGGGAGCTTCCAGCGATACCGATGATCGCACCGGAGTCGTGGTGCCAACTCCCGACGCCCCGGTTCCGGCGCGAGACGAGATCGAAAGCCTGCTCCCAAAATACACCGGAACGATTCTCCAGGTGCCACCCATTTATTCGGCGGTGAAAATCGCGGGCGAGAGGTCGTACGATCTCGCCCGGCAGGGGGAGATCGCCGACTTGCAACCGCGCCCCGTCGACGTGCATTCCCTGCGTCTGCTCGACTACCAGCATCCGCGGCTCGCACTGGAAATGGAGTGTGGTTCCGGGACTTACGTGCGGGCGAGCGGACGGGACCTGGGACGCGATCTGGGTTGTGGAGCGATCATGACGGATCTGATCCGCACCGCGATCGGCGG
>JAPLOC010001113.1 GCA_026692825.1 Planctomycetota bacterium
CTCGACACGTTGCTCGCCTGGATCGACGATGGAATGCCCGCCGGGGATCTGGCAAACGTCCCCGCGCCCCGTGACTATCCCGACGGCTGGCGTATTGGAACTCCCGACGTTGTCTTCGAGATTCCCGAAGAAGTGACCATTCCCGCGACCGGGGTTGTCCCTTACCTGTATTTCGAGACACCGACGAACTTCAAAGAAGACATGTGGCTGCAGGCGGCGGAAGCGCGTCCGGGGAATCGGGCGGCGGTGCATCACATCATTCTCTATTACAAGGTGCCGGGGTCGAAGTCGAAGCGTGACTTCCGCGACAACTGGCTCGACGGGTCGGCACCCGGGAACACGCCGCTGATGTTCCCGGTCGGGGTCGGCCGCAGGATTCCCGCGGGCGCGTCACTGGTGTGGGAAATGCACTACACCGCCACGGGCAAAGAGGAAAAAGACCGGTCGCACTACGCCCTCAAATTCCACAAGGAAAAGCCGGCCCGCGAGGCGCACATGATGGCGGTGATGAACAATAAATTCCGCATTCCCGCAGGAGATCCGAATCACAAGGTCGTCTCCCGGATGACACTGCCGTTCAATGGAGAGATTCTCGCGTATGCGCCCCACATGCATCTGCGTGGAAAAGACTTCGAATACAAGGCGATCTTCCCGGATGGAAAATCGGAAGTGCTGATGTCGATGCCGCAGTACGACTTCAACTGGCAGACCGGCTACGGCCTCAAACAGCCGCTGCGACTGCCGAAGGGAACGGTGCTGGAATGTACTGCCCACTTTGACAACTCGGCGGGAAATCCGAACAACCCCGATTCAACTCAGGAGGTCCGCTGGGGGGATCAAACGTGGCAGGAAATGATGATTGGATTCGTTGACGTTGTGCCCACGGAATAGTCGGGTAGTCCGCCGTCCACCGCTCGAGGTTCCTGGACCCGAACTTTCCCCTGCCACAGGACGTGGAAGGGGTCTGAGTTGCGATCGACTCGCCCCTACGAATGGCTGTGCGCGTCGTCGGGATATTGGCCACCGCGCACTTCCCGCACGTAGCTCGAAATCGCGTCGGACGCGGCGGTTCGCAGTTCGGCGAAGTGTTTCACGAACTTCGGTTGAAAGCCTCCCGTCAGACCGAGCATGTGTCGGGATTTTGAGTTCCGCTGTGATGTGTGCCGCGATGGCGCGCGGAACGCATTCCAGCACCACACCAAAGGCTCCCGCTTCTTCGGCCGTGCGGGCATCCTTCAGCAGTTGTTCTTCATCGCGCTGAATCCGATAACCACCCAGTTTGTGAACGCTCTGCGGTTTGAGTCCAACATGCCCCATCACGGGAATGTCGGCATCGGCCAGTGCGCGAATCGTCGCTGCCTGGTGCGTGCCGCACTCCAGTTTCACGGCGCTCGCCCCCGTTTCTTTCATGATTCGGCCGGCGTTCCGCAGCGCGTCTTCGACGCTCACCTGAAACGTCATGAAGGGCATGTCGACAATCACCAGCGCCCGCTTGACTGCCCGCGCGACCATCTCGCCATGATAGATGATCTGGTCCAGTGTCACGGGCAATGTGGTCGATTTCCCCTGGACAACCATCGCCAGGCTGTCCCCGACCAGGATGGCGTCGACGCCGGCGGCGTCGATCAGTCCCGCCCACAGGTGATCGTACGCCGTGAGGACAGAGAGCCGCCTTCCTTGTCGTTTCGCATCGACGAACCGCGGGACCGTCATGGGACGGTCGGCGTCGGAAGCGGGGGACGGGGAGGAATCAGTAGGTCGGGACGACATCAATCGATCGCTTGTTCCGCGGTGGTCAGGGTGTTTCGGCGGCACGCGCCAGAAACCAGGGCATCAAATCGCAACCGCGCGGGAATTCAACGCTCGATCGCGCGGCTTGAACTTCATCGTAGGCCGTGGCCAGGTCGGGGGCCAGACCGGTTCCACACGCCGCGAACGGGACGAAGCCGTGACTGTGGGTTTTTGTCCGCAGAAACGTCGGATGGTCGGGAGAGATCAACAGGCGGTAATCGCTGCGGTTCAGCAGGTGGTCCAGCAGTGGTCCCACAATCCCTTCGTCAATCATCTCGAGCGCGTGGACCTTCTCCTCGACCGACCCCTCGTGCGACGCTTCGTCGGTCGCTTCGACATGCACCACGACGAAATCGCGATGGTCGAGCGCCTCGATCGCGTACCGCCCCTTGGCCGCGTAATCGGTGTCGAGATATCCCGTTGCCCCCGGGACGGCGATATTGGTCCAGCCCAGCAGGGCGGCGATACCGCGCAACAGATCGACGGCGGTGATCATCGCGCCGGTGACGCCGAACCGCTCTTGAAAGTTCTGCAGGGCGGGTCGTTTTCCCTGACCCCACAGCCAGATCTGGGTCGCGGCCTGGGTCCGGGAGGCGTTTCTCGCGACGGCGGACAAAGCCGCCTGACTTTCCCGCATGAAACGCATTAACGTATCGGCTCCTTTGCCCTGGGGAAGCCCCTTTGCGATCGGCTGGTCCGTGAGATCGTGCGGTGGCGTCGTGTGCGTCTGGTCGTCGAACGGAGCGGCGTGTTCGCTCCCCCGGTGAATCAGCAGATTTCGGTAACTCACTCCCGCGTGGAACTCCCACTCCGCGGTTCCCAGCGCATCACGCAGGCGGTCGATCAACTCGCGCGCGAGGTCATTGGGAATTTGGCCGGCGGTGAAGCTGCGCATCACCCCTTCGGCAATCGTCACAAAATTGCAGCGAACCGCCCAGTCGTACAGCCCCAGCGGAATTCCCTGCGCCGCCGCTTCGAGCGGGGCGCGGCCGGTGTGATAAACCAGCGGGTCGTAACCAAACAGACTCATCGTGGCGACGTCGCTGCCAGAGGGCATTGACGCGGGGACATTGTCGGCGCGACCGACCAGACCGAGTTGCGCGACGCGGTCCATGTTCGGAGTGCGCGCCGCCTGCAGCGGAGTGCGACCTCCCAGTTTGGGCTGCGGCTCATCGGCGCAGCCATCGGGAATCACCAGTGCGTATTTCATCGTGAATTCAAAGGAAAGTGATCAACCCGCGACGGGCATCCGGACATGGGGGGGCGAGATCGCGGGGATCTTTGCCAAGTCAACTTCCGCCGCCTGCAGGTTTCCTTCGGTCGTGCGGTGCGTCATGATCACCAGCGGCACCGTCGTCACTGGCGCACTCCCCGCGTGATTGGACTCGGGCGCTTCGTGCTGAATGACCGACGCGATACTGATGTTGTTGCGGCCCAGAATGTCGGCGATGTCGGCGAGAACGTGGGGCTGATCCTGAACCTGAAATCTCAGGTAGAATCGCCCGACGATCTTTTCGCGCGGCTGCAACGTGTAAGGAGGCGGA
>JAPLOC010001114.1 GCA_026692825.1 Planctomycetota bacterium
CACCGTTTTTCGGGGCGAACGGGGTCTCGACAAGCAGGGTACCATTCAGAGTAAGGCGTGCAGCGCTGCGGGCGCGAATCAGGATTCGGTGCTTTCCCGAGGGAAAATCGACAGTCCCCGTCAAGCGAACCAGCGACGGACTGGGACGTGTCCCCCGGATTCCATCGTCGACATACTTCGGCGGAATCTGATCGATCGCGAACGCCGAGACAGAAAAGAATTCTGTTGCGACTGGGGCCGTTTCGGGCCAGGCATCTTTATCGTCCAGACCGCTTTCGCAGATTTCGACCTGGACCTCGGCGCGCGCAACAGCAATCTCCCGTGCCAAACCGGCCAGGCACAGCAGCAGCCAGATTCCCTGGCGGAACGGAATGACGCGCGACATGGAGATCGACTTCCAGTCAGGTTCTGTTTTTGTCAGATTCGCCGGGCAAACGACACAGTTCTGTTGTTTCCATGGTGCAAAATGAAGCGAAAAACCGGCCGGCTGATGATTCTTCAGAGCGCAGTTTGCTAAGGGCAATCGAAAAACCGGCCGGCTGACGCCGGCCGCTCGCCTGGCGTGGCGTGGGGTGGGGGGGGGTGAGTATGGACGCCCTGCGGGGCTTCACGCCAGGACGTCATTCACCACGCGGCCTTCAACATCGGTCAGGCGGTAGTCGCGGCCCGAATGGAAATAGGTGAGCAGTGTGTGGTCGATTCCCATAAGGTGCAGAATGGTCGCGTGCAGGTCGTGGACGTGGACTTTGTTGTCGACGGCGGCGAAGCCGAAGTCGTCGGTCGCGCCGATCGTCTGCCCCCCCTTGGCTCCTCCCCCTGCCATCCACGCAGAGAACCCGCGCGGGCTGTGATCGCGGCCTTTGCCGTTCTGGGCCGTTGGGGTTCGGCCAAACTCTCCCGTCCAGACAATCAGGGTTTCATCAAGCAATCCCCGGGTCGCCAGGTCGCGAATCAGGCCGGCGATTGGCTTGTCGGTCTCTTTGCAGTGCAGTTCATGATTCTTGTCGACATCGCCATGCGCGTCCCAGGTGGTTTCGCTGTGGCCACCTCCCGAGTACACCTGCACGAACCGCACTCCCCGCTCGACCAGCCGGCGCGCCGTCAGGCACCGGCGGGCGAATTTCTCAGTCGCAGGGTCATCCAGGCCGTATAGTTTTTGAGTGGCCTCGGACTCTTGGGAAAGGTCGACGGCATCAGGTGCCTCGCTCTGCATCCGGAACGCCAGTTCGTACGTGCCGATGCGGGCCTGCAATTCGGATTCGGAAGGACGCGCTTGCGCATGTTTGCGGTTCAATGTTCCCAGCAGGTCAAGCTGGTCGCGCTGCCGCGCGGTGGACATTCCCTCGGGCGGAGCCAGATCGATGATCGGCGGACCGCTGGTGCGAAACTGGGTTCCCTGAAAACTCGCCGGCATGAACCCGCTGCCCCAGTTGGGTGGCCCCGCGATCGGGCCGCCGCGATGGTCGAGCAGCACCACATACCCTGGCAGATTCTGGTTTTCGCTCCCCAAGCCATAGGTCAGCCACGAACCGACACTCGGAAATCCCTGCCGGAGGAAGCCGGTGTTCATCTGCAACAGTCCGCCGCCGTGCGCGAAGCTGTCGGCGTACATCGACCGGATGACGGCGATGTCGTCGATACAACCGGCGACGTGCGGAAACATGTCGCATACGGGAACTCCCGACTGTCCCGACGGTGTGAACTTGCGGGTACTCCCCAGCAGCGTCCCGGGATTTCGGACCTTGAACAGCGGGTCGGAATCGAGGTTCGGAATCGGTTGCCCGTGCAGCCGGGTCAACTCGGGCTTGGGATCGAACGTATCGACCTGGCTGACTCCGCCGTACATGAAGAGAAAAATGACCGACTTCGCCCGGGCGGGAAAGTGGGGCTGGCGGGGGGAAAGAGACGGGGCACCCACCTCACCCGCGAGTGTTTTGGGGGTGAAGAAACCATCTGCCGCCAATAGGCCCGCGAGCGCCGTCCCGGTGAAACCCATCCCGGTTTCCCAGAGAAACTCCCGGCGGGTCTGTCCGCAGGGGGGCAGGGATCGCGCGGGGAACGGAGGAAGATTCTGGGGCATGGCGGAACTCTCGCGGTCAGCCGTCGGGAAGTCACTGTCGAACGCGCAAACAGGTGTGCATTCGATTATTGCAGTGATCGCCGGTGGCTGCCAGCCTATTGCGAGCCGGCGATCTCAAGTCGGCGGTGGATATCGAACTGTAAGCCGGCGATCAGGATCACCACGATCGCATCAATGACCAAGAACGCCGCCTCCCGGCTGGCGGTGGAATCGGAGGCGGTTTGCGTGAGGGAATAGGCCGGCACAAAGCAGCAGGAGCCAAAAAACGCCGCCCCCAGCATCACCGCGATCGACAACGGCAACGCCCCCCAGCGCACCACCAGCGAAAAGAACAGGGTCAGGGTCAACAGCAGCAGAAAGACCAGCGCGCCAAACCAATAACTGGGCAGCAGCAGCATGTTGGCCAGATGGTCCTGTCCTTCATTCCAGAGCAGCAGGCTGATGACGAGCCACGACAGTCCGGGGAGCAGCGCGGGGATACAACCCAGCAGCTTCGCCGCCAGGATCTGATGCACGGGAATCGGGAGCATCATCAGCATGGGGAGCGTATGTTCCCGCCATTCGTCGTGCAGCAATCGCGACGCGTAAAGACACGCCTCGATCACGAGCAGGCCGAGCATGACGCAAAGTTCCCACGAGCGCGCCATACACCAGAAAACGAACCAGCAGAAAATGCATTCCGCCGGTGATGAAGTGGAATTCCTTCCACATGATCGCGTTGAACCGGGGGCGCGGGCGACGAAGTCCCAGACCACGGGCGAGTCGCGTGGCGACGTCGCGCGTGGCGACCGGCTGCCGTTTCGGATGCGTGTAGTAGTTGAAACTGACCCACGAGAGCAGAAAAAAGGCGAACGCGACGCCGAGGTTGCTTGTGACCTGCCAGCCGAGAATCGGCCCGACGAATCCGGGCGAAATGACGGGCCACCCAGAAAATAGAGGACGAAGAGCGCCACGGTCACCGCCGACGCGGTCCCCCCCCGGCGGCAGGCGACCGAAGCGAACAACCCCATGTTCGCGGTGAGGATCAGAAACGACGCCAGAGTGCAGTAGCCTGCGAGAATTTGCACGATGGTCGCCCCCCCCAGCGTCACCGCTAGCAGAATGAACGGAATCTGCACCGCCAGGAGCAGCAGCGTGCCGATCAGCCGGCTGGTCGATTTCCCCAGCAACAGGGCCAGCGGGTTGAGTCCCGCCATCCGCAATAGCCCCAGCGTCTCCTCTTCCTTCTCCTCGGTGATCGCAGTCGCGAAGAAGCTGACCCCCGCCAGGACGATCAAACCCAGGTTGAGGTACATCATCGAACTGAAGAGCTTCAGCCCCGGTGCCCCCGCCAGACCCAGGCTTTGGATTTGTGCGTGGACCAGGCTGAAATAGACCAGGACGACGAATCCGAGTCGAAACAAGTGCGTCGAAAGGAGCCGGGCGTCCAGACGCAACGCCCGGTGCAGCAGCGCCAGCGTGCCGGTCAGCATCAGTTCAATCCCCCTTTCGTCAGGTCCATGAACGCGTCATTCAGGTGCCTGCGGTCCTCGCCGAACGATTGCACAATCGCCCCCAATTCCATCATCGCCTTGAGCAGGATGTTCGACGCCCCCGGACGATGCTCCATCTCGACGCGGTATTCATCAGTCCCTTCGACCCGCTCGGCCCGCAGCACTCCGGGGAGGCCGGCGAGTTTCTCGGAATGGTCCGGTTCCCCCGCCCCCACCCCGATGCGAAACGCCTGATTTTCGGTGGTGGTCTTGAGCAGGCCGCTGATCGAACCGCTGTATTTGATCTTTCCGCCGTCGATGATTGTCACGCTGTCGCACAGCTCGGCGAGTTCCGAGAGAATGTGCGAACTGATGAAAATCGTCTTCCCCATCCGCTGCAATTCCCGCAGGATCTCCATCAGCTCAATGCGCGCCCGGGGATCCAGTCCGCTGGCCGGCTCGTCGAGCAGCAGCAGTTCGGGATCGCTCACCAGCACCCGTGACAGAGCGACCCGCTGCTGCATTCCCCGCGAGAGTCCGCCAACCAGATCGTTCCGCCGGCCATCCATGTCGGTGATGGTCAGCACATCGCCAATCACCTTGTCACGCTGAGCCATCGGAATTCCGTAGGCGGCGGCGAAAAAGTCGAGATACTCAAACACGGTCATGCGGCGGTACATGCTGAAATGGTCAGGCATGAACCCCAGCCGCCGACGGACCTCGTGTGCCTGGGCGACCACGTCGAGACCAAACACCCGCACCACGCCGGAATGGGGCTGCAACAGTGTGCAGATCGATTTCAACGTCGTTGTCTTGCCCGCACCGTTGGGACCGACAAAGCCGTGCAGAGATCCCGCGGGGACGCTGAAACTGGCGTTGCGGACCGCCCAGCGCGAACCAAACGCGTGGCTCAGATTCACCACTTCGACCGCCGCGCGTAAAGCGGACTGACTCATTTCGTATCTCCCAACAGGAGGTCCAGGGAATACATGCAGCGGCCGTACTGACTGCCGAATTGGTCCGACTTCAACTGAAACTCCGTCGGCAGGTCACAGTAAATCAGAACCCGCACGCGGTCGGCCGGGAGTTCGAAACGGACGGCGTCACTCGCCATCAGGATTCCCAGTGATCGCTGGGTTCCGCGTTCAAACATCGACTCGAACATTGACTTGCGATCGCGGGGCTGCTCGTAACCCCAGGGCTGCATCGCGAATGTTCCCTGGTCGACATGCATGAACGCGGCGATCGACTGGCCTCCCGGTGCGGGCATTTCCAACACGATCTCGTCAGCATTGGTTCCCGACCTCACAACCAGCGGATAGATGTTCCGACCGTAGACCGCCGCAGCTCGGTGGATGCGCTTCGAAAGTCCCGCGCCGGCCGCCGTGATTCGCAGACTTTGTAACACCTCGACCGGCTCGGCTTTTGTGGCCAGTACTTTTCCCTTGATGTAGTCCACATTGCGGGACTCGACACCGCGACCGATTCCAGCCACTTTGAGTTGAATCGGTGGGGCCGCCACGACGGCGCGATGGAGCAATGTGCGGGCCGAATACGGGGGCATGTCGGTGGTCAGACCGGCATCGGCCCCGTTTCGAATGATGCCCCGTACGTCTTCCTCGGTCTGACCGGTCGAGTAGATCCGCCCCTGTCCCTCGTGGGTGAAGAGGTAATCCCCCCCCGCGACAACGAACCCGTTCGACCAGCCCGTGACGTCAAAACGCTTGTCATCAATCGGACGCGCGACAACCAGAGTGTCAATCGCGGTCGCTTCTCCGGCACCCCGGCTGCCGATGAAGAGAAACGCCAGACTGAATAAGCCGACCGTTCCCAACAGCGATCCAAACACCAGTCGGTAATCTCCGACACGTTCCTGCCCCAACTTCCAGCAACCGGGAAACACGAGCAGCAGGTAGACCAGCGACAGCAGGTGGATAAGAACCCAGTTGTGTTCGGCTCGCGTCAGTCCTTTGAGTTGCCGCAACAGGCTGCTGTCTCCCTCGATCTCGGTGTCATTGAAGAAACGGGCATTGGCCTGGGGCACCTCGGGAATCGCCTGAGCGCCCTCGAGCGCCGCCGCCTCTTCATCATCGAGGGGCGACTTACGGAGAACGACCCGGCGAAAGGTTTTCTCATCGAGAGTATTGACTGTCAGGTCATGGTGAAAAATCAACCCCGCGCCGAACCTCCGTCGGGGAGCGTCGTCATTGAGAATATCGAGCGGGCCGGTGAACTTTGGGAATTTGCGGGTCGCGTCCTGGCAGATGTGCGCTTCACCCCCGAGGCGGACCCAGTCGAGAAATGTCTGCTGCTGAACGTCGTTCCAGCGCGGTTCATGGTCGAGGACGGCGGATTTGAGCGCGTCGCACGCGGTGACACGGGCGGGAAAGATCTCTTCGGGAAAAATGCGTGCGCCGACCCGCAGGGATCCCAGGCCCCCCGAGTCATCAAGCACCACGGCAGCGTTTTCACCTGTCGTGGACTGCTGGGGGAGTTGCGCTTCGTTTTTCGCTCCTTTGCCCCACGACAGACTCCAGATCTCAAACGTCGGGCGATCGACATAGGCGTAGAACTGGACCCAGCGACCGGCTCCCGGAGCGAGGAACAACGGTTCGACGACAGGGGCGTCGACCGCGTCGAGACGCCCCCCTCCACCGCGATGTTTGCGTAACACCAGTTCGCCATCGAACGACTCGGTTCCGGAATTGACAATCCGCACCGAGAGGAGATTGAACCGTTCCTGAACGCATTTGCCGTCAAACCCCCAGCGTGTCTGCTCGACCTTGAGGGAGGCGAAGGCGCGATTTTGGAAAATGAGACCCGTAATCAGAGCGAGAGCGAACCCGAGCCATCGCAACTTCCGCCGGTGCGGCGTGGTCGGGCAGGGGGGGGAAACGCGATTTGCGAACATGACAGCCGGGGCCTCGAAGGATGACATGTTTCTTGTAGGGGACCGGGCCGCGCAAATCCAGTTCAGGCGGACTGAATCACGGGAGTTGTGGAATCTCGGGGCGGCGAGGGTTTGGCCATGTCGGAGGTTTGGAGGGGCGTCTCGCTGAAGGTTTCACTCCGCCCCAGCAACCGGGCCGCCCGGGTGAGGCACACGGTGCGACAGACCAGCCAGACCGACCCCATGATCACCGTATTGAGCGCGACGGCGGTCCATGGAGAGCCGAAATATTGGTGGACTATGTCGTTCTGCGTATAGGCCAGCATTGAGACTGGACTGAGCAGATTGAGGAAGATCAACGGAGTCCGCTCGAGGTTGGGATTCACGGCGATCATCGGCGCGAGGAGGAACAGCCAGGGAGCGGCGCACCACCCGACGATGACGATCAGCGACGTCATGATCGCGCGGACCTGGGTGCGGGTCACCAGGCCAATCAGACAGGTCAACCAGGCGATCGCCCGAGGATAGATCAGCAGCGTCAGCAGACTGGAAACGAAAAAGAGCGGCGGGTCGACCCGCGAACTCGACCACCGTTCGTCATGCTCCCAAAACTGCCCTCGCCAGAACGTCTCGAACACAATGATGGTCAACAGGGGAGCCGACAGCACCAGAATCAGCCGGCTCACGCCGGTGAATTTCTGCCGGATGATCTCGGAACTGGAATAGGGGGTCACGCACAATACATCCAGAGTCTGGTGGGTTCGTTCGCCAGAAAACAGACTCGCGGAGGCGACGGTGACGAGCAGCACCAGCAGCAGCCATGAAAGTACGGAGGTGATGGCCGGTGCCGGCAGGTAGACATCGCCACTGATGATCGCGTTAAAAAACAAGAGCGCGAGGACCAGCGATTCGAGAACCAGAAACAATCGCGCCAGATACCGGGTGCGGCCGAACGAGCGTTTCGTCGTCTCCCGCCAGGCGATCGGACGTTCTTCCGGAAGCCTCGATTTGTCGGCGACANNTTTGTCGGCGACAAGAACCACACCCCGTGTGAGGCGATTCTGGTTCAACCGCTGGAATAAACCGTCAATTTTCCGCAGAAAGGCGAGTAGCGGATTGAATGGACCGACGAATGCCCGACTGACGACAAATCGTTTGGCGAGGTACATAAAGCCCCAGCACCAGAGCAATATCGGAACCGTTCGCAGCGACACCATCCAGTAGTTGGGTGATCTTCCCCAGAGGTTGGGACTGAGAATCTGAACGGGAGCGAAGAAGGGAAACATCAACTGCTCTGGATGATCGATCACCTGAATCTGCTGAAGGAATTGCACGACGGGGGAGTTAAACAGCCCGGGGCGACCCCCATTGCCATTGTTAAAAACCGCTTCAATTAACACATAACCCAGAGCAGGCCCGAAGATCAGCAAAAACCCGAGGATATAGGTCGCGAGGAACGCGCCCACGGTCGTGCGAAACCAGGCCGAACAGGCGACCGCCAGCGTCCCTACCTGCACCGCGGTGATGAACAGCATCCAGATTCCCGACCAGAAGAACCCGGGGGTGATTCCACCCAGGCTGTACGCCAGCGCGAGCAAGGGGAGAGACATGGCCAGGAAGCAGGTCATGGGAACGAGCCGACTGAGCAGTTTCTCGAACACGATCGTCCAGGGATCGAGTCGGGTGAGCAGCAGCAGCATCAGGCTGTCCCGCTCTTTTTCCTGTGTCAGCACGCCACACGTGATGGCCGGCATGAAAAGGTAGATGCCGAAGAACTGCAAGCCCAGCAGGCGTTCGTAAAGTTCCCGCCCTCTCCCCATCAGTGACCAGACATTACCGGTCGTGGCAAAGAGAATCTCTGAGAACAGCGAGTACGCACCGGCGAACAGCAACAGGGCGTAGGCGACGCGGATGATATAGGTGCGTCGCCGGGCCGCCTGCTCGAGCAGTTCTTTGGCGAGCAGGGGGAGACTGAACCGAAAGGTTGAACTTCGAGCGTTCATGTGGGGGGGATGTCCACAAAAGTTGTGATTTCTGTCGCCACAGGAAGGCCGTCGGAACCCAATGCGTCAAGTGTCTGAACAGGGGGCACCTCGGTTGTGTGCGAGTCCATCGCGCGTTCTTCCATCCGTTGTGACCAGCCTCGATTGGGGCGATTCCTGTATTCGTTTGAAACCGTGTCCATCCGACCCAGAAAGCGGTCGGCATTTTCGAGACAAATCCGTCGCAGCGCGAACCACCACCCCCCGTACCAGATGAAGTTGCAGGTGGACAGGAACATGAGTCGCACGAAAATCTCAGTGGAACTGGGTTGAATCCCTCCGTTACCGTAGAGTCGCGATCGGAAACTTCCACCCAACAATTCCAGAACTTCGTTGGCCTCGTTCAACACCGGCAGGGTGACCGGGCTCAGTAACGGAGCCCACGAAAACGGCATATCATTGGCTGCGCCGCGAAAAAGAAGTTCCAGGGGCAAGAGAATCACCAGGAATGGCAGGGCACACCACCCAATGATGGCGGCGAGCGACGTGATGATCGCCCGCCCCTGATTCCGCACAAGCATTCCGATCAGCACGCACATCCAGGCGATCATCGGAAGGTAAACGATCGCCGAGAGCGCCGCCGTGAAGAGGTAGGGAATCACCTGGGGTGGCAAACGCCCCCCCACCGAAAAGTGACTCGGGAGCCAACTCGACCGGAAGATCGCACTCACCGTCATCAACAGCGCAAGCGGCACCCAGATGACATAGATCAACCGCGAAATTCCCTTGAATTTTTGCAGCAGGATCTCTTTACCCGTGATCGGCAGCGTGCTGAGGACGTCGAGTGTTTGGTGCGAGCGCTCGCCGGCGATCAGACTCACCGACCGGACCGCGACCGTCACCAGCCCCCCGAACCAGACGACTGGGGTCAACAGCATGGCGATTCCAAAACACCATTCGTAATCCCGGATCAACCCGAGCCAGAGCAGCCCGAGCATCGGGAGGACAATCAGCAGGATGACAAACGGAATGTGTCGCGTGCGGCCGATCGAGCGCTTCTCGGTTTCGCGCCAGGCGATCGGATGTTCCACCGGAAGATTCGTCGACTCCCCTCGCCTGATCAGCGTTGGCGATCTGGTCGCCTGATTGACACGGTCGAGTCCTGACTCTATTCCGCGAAACGCCTCGACGAGCGGGTTGAATGGTGCCGCGAAGGCGCGTTTCACCAGAAACATCCGCGCGGCGACCAGAAAGACCACGCATGTCATCATGGACGGAATGCTGACGATGACAATTCGGCCCAGTGACCCGGAAAGCCCCCGCGTCGCGGTTGCGAAAAACTGGATCGCGCCAAAGAACGGAAACAGCAATTGCTCCTCCGATTCAACGATTCCCAGCGATTTCATGGAATTGAAAAACGGCTGCAGCGGAAACGGTCCTCGAAAGTCATTGAATAACAGGGCGACGATCATGATCATCGCGAACGGCCCAAACAGCATCAGGAAGCCGACGCAGTATGAACTGATAAACGCCGCCGACGTGGTGCGAAACCAACACGAGCAGGCGAGCGCCAACGTGGCGGTCTGCACCATGACCACCAGCAGCATCCACATCGAACCCCACAGCATGGTGGGAGAGACCCCGCCCAGACTGTACGCCAGCGCCTGGAGCGGCAGACAGAGCAGCAGCAGCGTTCCCATCGGAATCAGCCGGCTGAGCAGCTTTTCAATCAGGATTGTCCAGGGGCCGAGCTTTGTCAGAAACAGCAG
>JAPLOC010001115.1 GCA_026692825.1 Planctomycetota bacterium
TGTGTTATTACTTACACTTACAAGTGATAAAGTAAATACAGGTGATGAAGTGCTGGGGACGTCGACATCCTGTGGCGGCGGTGGCCACTGGAATCATTCTGCTCTCGGGGGGCGGTTTGGCAGTTCGACAGGAGGTGGCCACTCACCAGATTCGCCAGGAATCGCTTCTGGAGCTGACCGCGATCGAGGAATCGATTCGCCAGATGAAATTGTCGGAGGCGAGTCGGAGACTCCATCAGCTCGAGGGCCGGCTGGAAGGAGTCCCGCGACTCTCCGAATTGCGAGAACGGGTCCAGACACAACTCGCATGGCTTGAGCCGGCGATACAGAATGAAGAGCGACTGGCCCGGTTTGACTCGCTGCGTCACCGTGCCGAAGAGACGCTGATCGCGACCGAAATTGACGAATTCGCGCGGGGTGTCGAGGCCAGTGACGAGGCCCTCGCGATATTTGAGTTGGATCAACTCGATGACTGGACTTCGGCACCCAGGCTGGCAGGTCTGGACCCATCGACACGCGCGCGAATACTCGACGAGGCCGCCGCGCTGCAAAGCCTGTCGATCGATCAGCAGTTGCGCAGGCAGTTTCGAGGCGAGAGCGCCCTGGGGATTGGGGCGGCGATCTTTCAGCCGAAAGAGCGACCGGTGACAACTGGTGCCGTCGTCGACGTGTCAGCGGGATCCCCGGTCGTTCGGGCGGGACTTCGGGTGGGAGACCAGATTTTGCGCGGGGATGGTCATTGGGGTTGGAACCCCCCCCTCGGACCGTTCGGCACCGCGCTCATGAGCAAGGGACCGCGTCGCGTGGAGTTACTCGTGTTGCGACGGGGCCAACGCCAGCCCGAGGTCATTGAGTTCGAGCTTGAGGCCGATCAGTCCCCAGGAATGAAAGTCGGACCATTCGAGCAGCTTGTGATCCAGTCGATCGCGCCAAACTCCGAACTGGCGGCGGCAGGCTGCCAGCCGGGTGACGCGATCCTGGCCATCAACGGCGAGCCGGCGGGGGGGATCGCACGGTTGACGGAAGGGAGGCTGACGTACGAAGCGTTCAATGCCTGTTTCTCGACGCTGAATGCCGTCAATTCCGCGGAAGTCCGTCTGACAATTGCGCGTCCCTCCACAGGAGAAGTTCGCGAAGTCCCTTTCGCCTCCTCGCGCCCGCGTGACCTGTCGCGCAGCCGGTTTCATCACAATTTGCTCAAGGCGCTGATGAGTCAGGAATACGCCCGGCATGTTCGGACCGCGGAGGTGACGACGACAGCTCCCGAGTTCGTTTTGGAACAGGTCTTCACAGCGCGAAGCTGGCCCGTGGAACTGACGCGGCAGGTCGCGGACGAGGTGATTCGCGAGATCGCGGCACATCCGGTGATGGCCAAAGCGTACGCCTCGGTCGCCCGGGGGGACACCCAAACTCCCGTTGCCGACTTATGGGCCTGGTGCGACGCGCACCCAGGTGACGTGGATGCGAATCAATTGCTGCTCTATTGCCTTCAAGAGGGGAACCGGTGGGGGGCCTGTGTCGAGGTGAGTTCCCGTGCGATCGCGCGGCGACCGCTGGTCGGGGTTTACTGGGGCGTTCGTGGCCGCGCTTATGCGAACCTGCGGGAAACGATTGCGGCCCGACGGGATCTGGAGCGAGCGCTGGTGTTGCACCCGACGGAGTGGGTGAAGACGTTGTTGGAGAATCTCGCGCGAGCGGGGGACGCAGGGGGCTGACGCCGCCCCGCTCGCCAGGGTCACTCCATGTCGCGGGTTTCGACTGTGGCCGACATGACGATCGGGGCGCTGCGATCGGTCCCCGTCACGAATTCGATCGACTTGATGACCTCACCCCGCTGGGGAATCACCGCCAGATAGCGGATCTGCCGGCCACGCAGGTCGAAGGCGAATTTTGAACCTGGGACGTCGACCCGCCGAATGTAGTCGGCGAAGTGTTCACCATTCTTCAACGGGTGATCCTCCTTCTGACCGTCGGCGTAATGCAGCCGGACGATCATCGAGACCGATCCCTTCTCCCCAATCGGGAAGCCCCAA
>JAPLOC010001116.1 GCA_026692825.1 Planctomycetota bacterium
CGAGACGAAGCGAGATTGTGAGTGGCTGGATTTCGCGGCCCACCGAGTGTTCAACTCGTCGGGCGCAAGCTGGGGGGAACTCTGCCCCACCAACGACGTGCCCGTAAAGCCGATCACGGTGCGCCGATTTGACGGTATCACCAGCCACTGTTGGCGCGAATCGCAGGAACCTAAACCCCGATTGTCTCTACGGGTCAGTTCCCGCCCGAAACTGGTAACGTGTTCGCTCCCGTCGCGTCAAACGGCGTGACAAAATCGAAGTGACAACTGTTGGCCCAGGCGTCGTCGAGCGCTTGGAGGACGGCGGTGTCGGTGGAGATCCGGGACAACGAACGCCAGTCATTCTCCTTGGCGGCCTGCCCGATCGCTCCCAATTTTGGAATAAATTCACCCGCTCGATTGAGCTTCATGATTTCTTCCGGCCAGTCGATTCCACTTGCCGCGCTGATCGTCAAGTGTGGGGTTGGTCGGATCCGCGTCCCCGTCGTCTTAATCCGTATCAGCAACACTCCCCGGACGTAAAAGAGTTGTCTGCCTCCCGGCAGTACGAACTCACTGGAATTCTTAACAAGGGCGAATTGGTCGGAATTCACCAGTTGCGAATGGATGTCCGAAATTGACCGGTACTTTACACGTCCCTGACCATCCAACAGCTTGGAGAGCAATCGCGTGGCCACGGACTTGGCCTCTTCCTTCTGAAGCGCGCCAAAAACCTGCATCGCTCGGGAAAAATCTGACATGGGACGGACTCGCGAAGTGCGACGTAACCGGAAGTGTGGTTGAAAAGAGCGTCGGCCGTCTCCAGGAGACCGCCGACAATACGCTGAATCGTCAGGTCTTGTCTGGTTCACGGTATATTATCGATTCGTTCGCCGGAATGTTGCGAAAAATCGCGAAACTGTAAACTCAGATCCAGCACATTTGCCCAGGATGACTTGTCGCCGTGGAGCCGCGCCCGTCGGGATGCGGTTAACGGCGACCGCTTCCTCACGGGCGTGGCTCGGGTTGAATCTCACCGCCGTTTTGTCGAAACTCCCGGCTGCTGAGCAGCGCCCAAACGAAATCCTCAAGCCGATCGCGGCGTTCTCTGGCATCGTCGGTCGCCAGTCGTTCCTTCCAGCGCCGCAGTTCGACCGGCGACGGCCCCCGTCCGAACGCACGCCGGTGGAATTCCGTGACGATCGATTCAATGGAATCCCCCGCAGCGATCCGTTGATGCAGTCTCCCGTTGGGGTCGGCGATCTTGGCGTTGATCAGTTCGCCGTTCAGCAAATGCAACTCGGTCGTCAATCCGTGGGCGGCCAGGTCCGACTCCTCGCAACGACCGGCACGCTGGCACCGCCCGAGAATGTCGAGCGACGGCGCGGGAAGCAGGGGATCGTACAATGTGACCGCTCGTGTGCCGACCGGTTGCCCCGCGTACTCTTCCCGAACTCCGGTCACGTCGGCGATCGCGTCGGCCAGAACCTCGGCATCCAGGGGACGCGGGTACGATCGCGAATAGAAGCGGTCATCCTGTTCGTTTCCCCTCACAACCGACGAGCCGCGGGCGTAGGTGTGACTCAGCACGATCAGCCGTAGCGTCCGCCGCAGATTGAACCGGTGTTCGACGAAATCGTCAGCCAGTCGCTCGAGCAGTTCCGGATGCGTCGGCGGGTTCGTTTCGCGCAGGTCGTCGGTCGGGTCGACCAAACCGCGGCCGAACATTCCCTTCCAGAGTCGATTGACCGTCGCTTTGGCGAAATAGCGATTCCTCGGTGCGGTCAGCCAGTCGGCAAACAGCGCGCGGTGGTCGACATCTACCGAGAGAAACTGTTCGCCGGGGATTCTGGGAATCGCCGGCTCGTTGGTTCGCAGATTGGTCACCGCCCCTCGAGACGTCGCGTTCACCACGCGACCGCGGTCCAGCCGGGCGAAAACCGCCGCCAGACCGTGGTAGTCATTTTGAGTCCAGCGATCGAGTGGGTGGTTGTGACAGTTGGCGCAACCAAGCCGCACTCCCAGGAAGACCTGTCCCACCAACTCCGCCTGCCCTCGAGCGTCTGCGACCATTCGGGGGAAGTTCGCCGGCCCGACTGTGTGCGAATCGCCGGTCGCGGTGAGCAGGTTGCGCGCGAGTTCATCGAATGGTGTGCCGAGTTGGATCTCGCGATGCAGCCAGTCGGCATAGGCGCGAGCCGCCTCGGGTTCGTTGGGTAGTGAATGGAGTCGTAACAACCGTGCGAAGC
>JAPLOC010001117.1 GCA_026692825.1 Planctomycetota bacterium
CAGCGCTACGCCGGCTCCCACTTGCGGGGACAGCCGTTCATTAAGATCCACAGACGACCATGGCCAAAGCGGGAACACGGAAGAAGCTGCCCAAAGAGGTAGCCGTCATCAATGCCGACAACTGTACAGGCTGCGAGGCATGCCTCGAAGTCTGTCCGGTGGATTGCATTGTCAAAGTGCCCGGCGACTCGATTTCGGTACTGCAATCGTGGTGTGAGATCGATGTCGAGCGCTGCGTGGGCTGCGAGGTGTGTGTCCACATCCCAACGAAGAAGTCCGATCCGTACGAACTGACGGTCTGTCCCTGGAACGCGATCGAGCTGGTGCCGACCTATCTGGTCGCACAGGCGGTCGCTTCCAAAGGTGGCCCTCCCGATTACATGGATCGGAATTGGGACCGGCTGGTTGTTCCCGCCCAGCGAATGGCCGAGCTGGCCGCCTCCGGTTGATTTTCGGCCCTGCGGTCCCCGCTGTTTTACGACCCGAGTGGCGACTCCGTCCGGCCCATCGGCTGGGTGTTCTGAGTTGAGCCTTTGTGGAAGCGGAAACCATTGTCATGGTCGGTACCCTGCGACTGCTGATCACCGATCGAGCGTGGCCTGACGTTTCGATTGAGCGTCAGATTCTGGAACCGTTGGGAATTGAGATCGTCGAGGCGACGGCGACCGACGAGGCGACGCTGTGCGCCGCGGCCGGCAACGTCGACGCCATCGCGTGTAACTGGGCTCCCGTCACCGCCCGAGTCATTGAGTCGGCCCCACCCGAACCGGAATTGGACTCGACAACATCGCGATTCCGACGGCGACGGCGCGGGGAATTCCGGTGACCAATGTGCCGGACTATTGCGTGGGAGAGGTCGCAGACCATGCGATCGCCCTCCTGCTGGCGTGTGCCCGCCGGGTGGCGTTCTTTCAGGTGCGAACCAAACGGGGAGAATACCGCCTCCAGTCAGCGGCACCGCCCGAACGACTCGCGGGAAAGACCCTGGGTTTGATCGGCTTGGGGCGCATCGGCAGCAGTGTCGCGGTGCGGGCTCGGGCCTTCGGACTCAACCTGATCGCCCACACCCCCAATCCGATTATGTTTCGTTACACGCGCCCGCCACCCCCGCAACAAGAAACCTCATCCAGTTGAGCCGGCTGGAACGGATGAAGCCGACCGCCTGGCTGATCAACACCTCCCGGGGGGCGTTGATCTCCGAAGCGGACCTCTGGATCGCGTTGCAACGAAATCTGATCGCGGGAGCGGCGCTCGATGTGTTTGATCCCGAACCCCCCGACTTGAACCAGCCCCTGTTCCAAGACGAGCGGGTGATTGTCACTCCCCATGCGGCGTTTGTCTCGCCGGAATCGATCATTGAATTACGAACCCGCGTCGCCAAACAGGTGGCGGCGGCCCTGCGGGGAGATCGGCCTGAGAATGTTGTGAATCCCGCCGTTTTCGCGAAGTAGGTCAATTCCAATCTGAAAACTTGTATCGGCCGTGCCTTCTTCCGCCATATAGTTCTGAAGAAAGAGTATGGTCACCGTGTCCCCGCAAGGATTCCCCTCCATGAGAACTCGCCAACTCGCGGCTGTGGTCGCCGCTTTGATGGGGCTGGTTCTGTTCCCTGTCGCGGCGTTCGCCCAGCGCAAACCACCCGTTCGAGGGGGGCAACCTGCGCGTCAAAAGTCGTTGAAGTGGTCGACCGCCGGGCGGCGCTCGCCCCTCTGATGGCGAAGCAGCCCCAGGCGCAGCTCCCCCGATGGCAGGCGGGCTTCGTCAAGGAGCAGGGGAACTGGGTTTCGTTTGACGCCAGCCGGTCGGCCAACCCTCTCGATCCCCGGCTCGCGGCGTATCGCAAGCGACGTGCCGAGGCCGAATCGACATTCGCCGCCCAGTACGAACTGGCGAACT
The DNA here is from genome assembly GCA_026692825.1 of Planctomycetota bacterium. Classification (GTDB taxonomy): domain Bacteria; phylum Planctomycetota; class Planctomycetia; order Planctomycetales; family Planctomycetaceae; genus UBA10511. The sequence goes on from JAPLOC010001117.1 coordinate 1,897, forward strand.
GGTGCAAACAGCAGAAACTGCCCGATCAGGAACGGGTTCACCTGCTCGCCGCCCTGAATCTGGCTTCCGACCCTCAGAAAGATCCGTTGCTGCCGCGGCTGGGCTATAAGAGATTCGGCGGCATGTGGCTCAGTCGGGAGCAGATGGTTCAGATTCAAAAGGAATGCGATTCCGCACAGTCGTCCATGACGCAGTGGGCGACCAAACTCGAAAAGATCGCTCGGGATCTCAAGGGGAAACCGCTGGTCGCGCTCGCCGCGTCGGCTGAACTGCGGCAGATGGACGATCCCGAAGTCATCCCCGCGATGGAGCAGGTATTCGCGGCTCGTTCGGAAGAAGGAGCGGAAATCGCGATCGGGGTTTTCGATCGCATCTCGGCACCGGAAGCGACCGAAGCGTTGACCCGGCAGGCGGTTTTCTCTCCCTGGGAGAAAGCACGCGACCGGGGGGCGCTGGCCCTCAAGAACCGCAAGTTCGAAGACTTTGTCCCCGATCTTCTGGCACTGTTGGCCATCCCGCGCGGAACCAGTTTCCAGATTGCGGAAACAACCGCCATGAACCGTACCGGAACTGGTTGGTTGGCGGTTGGCAGGCTCGATTACCGTTACACAATTGCCGTCGAGACGGGTGACGAAATCCAAGTGGCCTCGCTCGGTGTGTTCAATTACGTCACCACCGACGCGCTCACTCGCC
>JAPLOC010001118.1 GCA_026692825.1 Planctomycetota bacterium
GACGAAGTTGCCCCACGAAAGTCATGCTGCGAAACTCGCTTACTGCGGGCACACAAAAGCGGGACATAGTGAGTTTCAAGACTTCTGCGGTCTTCCTGGCAGTCGCAAACAGGATTCCAGGCCCAAAGCATGGGCGGTAGGGCGCGTCCAGTCGTCGTTGCCGAACCGCCGACCACGCGGCACCGAATGATGCAATCGCTGCAATTCGCCGCTTGAGAGCGGCTCGTTGACACGCTCCCACCACACCGCATCACGCGGCGCCGGCGTGCCACGCCAGAGCCACGGGTCATCAGCGGACAACCAGCCAGGCAGGGGGCCTGTCGCTTTAGTTGATCCGATCGCGTGTTTGCAACCGGAGTGACGCCGCTTAGCTTCGTCGCTACAAAATCGACAGCCCCCACGTTGGCCAGGTGATCGTCGTCCCCGAGTCAAGAACGCGCTCTGTCCCACTTTTTGCCCTCGATCTCACTTGTTCCCAGACCGGCGTCGCGGCTGCGAGCCATGATGTCGGTTCGACTACAATTGGCTTCGTTGCACGGTCGATCGAAGGAGCTGCCGCCGCAGAAACCCGTTGTTCACCTCTGGAAAATACCATGATGCAGCGAATGGATCGTCGAAAATTCCTCGTGAGCGGGGTCTCGGCATTCGCCGGGCTGGGGGTGCGTCACGAAATTCTTGCTGCGGAGTCTCGGTTCCAACCAAGTCCCCTGCGGCTGTCGAGCGACGCCGTTTCGCCGGGAACGGGAATCGTCTTGTGGGACACGCACGAAAAGGTCGAGACCGATGCGATTCAACTCGAGTATTCGTATATGAAGTATGACGACGTCATCACCGGTCGAGACAACTACGACTGGTCTGCCGTCGACAAGAAACTCGACGCCATCGCGGGTCGCAGGCACCAGGCGATTCTGCGATTCTACGACACGTACCCTGGCCAAAAGACGACCGTCCCGGCTTACATCAGGGATCTGCCCGATTACCGCGAGACGCGCGCGAAGAGCGAGGGGCGGCCAACCAGCTTTCCCGACTGGTCACACGGCGAGTGGCGTCGCTGTGTGCTGGCGTTCTTTGCGCGGTTCTCGGAACGCTATGATCGTGATCCTCGTCTGGCGTTCTTGCAGGTCGGGTTTGGACTGTGGTCTGAGTACCACATTTACGACGGCCCGTTCAAGCTGGGCAAAACGTTTCCCTCGATGGAGTTTCAGCAAGAGTTTCTGAGGCATCTCTCAGATGTTGTTCGAACGACACCGTGGATGATCTCGGTCGACGCTGCCAGCGCCGAAGTCTCACCGATTACACAGCAGGCCGATCTCATGTCGCTCAATTTCGGAGTCTTCGACGATTCCTTTCTGTGCAAAGTCCATCGGAAAGAGACCGAACCCAATTGGAACGCCCTGGATCGTGAACGCTGGAAGCGGGCTCCCGCCGGGGGAGAGTTCAGTTACTACACCCCGCGCGATCAGAAAGAGGCGCTGGCGACCAATGGCCCGTATGGCGAGTCGTTCGAGAAGGCTGCGGCGCGCTTTCACATCTGTTTCCTCATTGGAAGCGACCAGCCGAGCTATCGGTCGATGGACCGCATTCGAGAGGCGGGTCGCGCGTGCGGCTACCGTTTCGAAGTCACGCGTTTCGAGACCAACGGCCGCCAGACTCGCGTCACTGTGAAGAACACCGGTGTTGCGCCCTGCTATTTCGACATGTACGTCAGCCTGGACGGCCAGCGCAGCCAGACCAGTCTTCGCCACTTGTTGCCGGGCGATGATCGAGTGAGCGTGATCGATCGACCGCCGGGGGGTAAGCCTCCGCAGATTGAGTCGGATCGGCTGGTCGCCGGTCAGAAAATCCCGTTGCAGGCAAACCTGAACGCCTGAAACGGCGTCGACAGGAGTGATCGCGCATGCACAAAAAGAAGGGGACATCGAGAGTTACAAGACTTCTTCGGACTTCGTGGTGGTCACAAACAGGATTCCAGGCCAAAAGCCTGGGCGGTCTGGCGAGTCCAGTTGTCGTCGCCGAACGGCCGACCACGCAGCACCGAATGCCGCAATCACTGCAAGTCGCCGCTCGAGAGCGGTTCGTTGACACGCTCCCACCCACGCGCATCACGCAGCGCCGGCGTGCCACGCCAGAGCAGCGGGTCATCGGACGTCAACCCGCCGGGCAGTTGGACTGCCGCTTAAGACCGCGAGTGGGGAAAAATCGGACATTCATGAAGCGACCCCGTGTCGGCACTCATGTTAGCCACAGATCTCATACACCTGCCCCTCAAGGGGGCAGGGGCCTTGAGTGCGAAATGTCTCACTCAGTAGAGACGATCCGATTTGGACCACTTCCCTTACTTGCGAGTTGAAGCTCCGGCTTCCTGGATCGGTGTCTCTTCGGCGTTTCCCCAGTCGCCCCATCCGACGTAGTAGTTGCGGGCGCGAATCCCCAAGAGTTCCAGAGCGAACGCGTTGACCGATGCGCGGCCGCCTCCCTGGCAATGCGTGATCACTTCGGCACCGGGTTTCACGCCCGCTCCACCGATCTTTTCTCGCAGCACTGGGAGATCAAAGAACCGCCCTTCTTCGTCCACCAGGCTGTTCCACTCGAGGTGACACGCGTCGGGAATGTGGCCGTTTCTCTTGGAACGTTTTTCCGTTCCGGTGTATTCCTTGTCGCTACGAGCGTCAAAAACTTGAGCCGAGTTGTTTTTGAGCGCCGTCAAGACGTCGGCGCGGCTGGCTACAACGTCTTTGCGAAACGTCACAGAAAACTCCCGGGGTTCGACGTTGACCGGTTCGGTGGAGATGGGGCGATTCTCTTTGACCCACAAAGGAAATCCGCCGTTCAAGAGTCCCACGCGCTCGACGCCGATCAGACGCAGGAAAACCCACAACCGGGCGGAGTCGAGTTGCCGACGGGAATCGTAGATCAAAATGTCATCACCGGGCTGAAGCCCCAGGTCGGCGACCCATTTTGACCAAAACTCGGCATCCTCCAGACCTCCCGATTCTTTGGCCCGATCTTCCGCAGGTTTGGTATTCACCCACACTGCTCCCGGAATGTGCCCCTTGTCGTAGTCCGCCCTGGGTCGGACGTCAAAGACGCGCAGCCGGGGCTGGCCGAGTCGCTTTTGGACCTCGTCGAACGACTCCAATCGAGCGGTAGGAGGTGCCAGTCTGAGTACGGGAGTTTCGGGATCGTTCGCCCACTCCTTGAATCCGCCCGCGTAGGATCGAACATCGGAGACTCCCAGATATTCGAGCACAAAACTCACCAGCGAGGCGCGTCCGCTGGTGTTTGAGAACGCGATGGTCGGACGTTCGATCGCGATTTCTTTGTCTTTCAAAATCGCCCGCAGGTCGGCCACCGATTTGAGTCGACCCGATTCGGAATCGAAAAGCTCGCGTGACTCAAGGTTTTTCGCGCCTGGGATCGTACCCGGGCGACTCAGGCCTTCTGTCGCTTGTTCTCCCCGAAATTCCCGGGCCGAACGCGTATCGATCAATTGCCAGCCATCTGCCGCCTCCGCCGAGAGTTTTCCTCCGTGATGCGCAGCCAAGAGTTCGGCCTTGCTCGTCAGACGTCGGCTCGACGGTTTGGCCGCAAATTTCGCCGGCGTGGCAGCGGGCGGAACGCTGGCATCTGTTTTCAATCCAGCCGCTTCAATCGCCTTCCAGCCCCCGTTCAGCACACGCACGCGAGGAACGCGCCAATAGGTCAGGTACCACCAGGCCCGGGCGGCGGAGGCACCCAACTGATCGTCATAGACGACGACTTCACTGTCGGATCCGATCCCCAACCCGGCGATTCTCGCGCTCCATTCGGCCGCGTCGGTTCCTGCGCCGAATTTCTGACTCCAGTCGTTGACCGAAACATGCGCCGCGCCTGGCCAATGACCGGCCGCATATTTCTCAGCCGTGCGAACATCGAGGACGACTCGAGAAGCCGGTCGCTTCGGTGGCTTTTCAAGTTCGGCGACATCAATGAGCAATTCGGAACGGATCGCGCCGTCGGCGGATGCGAGATTCTGGGCGGCACTGGAATTGACCAGCCCCGACCCGACAAGGAACACAACTGCGACGCCCGTGAGTGAGCGCGCGAAACGGGAAACCAACATGACAAGCAATCGAAGCCAGATGAACTGCTTCCGGTTTCAACCAATCACCCCGACGTTGATATACGCGTGCACATGCGGGGCACCGCGGAAGTGCCACACGAAACCTGGTCCTTCGATCCGCCAGATATCCCAGGTCTTATCGTCGAGGAGATCGCCTTCCTGGTAAAACGCGAGGTGTCAGCGACTCGTGGAACTTCAGCACAGTCCGTTCCGCCGCGCTCTCGGCTGAGGGATTGGCCGCCGCAAATGTTGGCAGCCAGAGCGGAGCGGAGGCCCCGATCAGGGCGGCCCCCCCCACGGACTGCAGGAATTGTCGACGATTGCGCGGCGGGTCGGCTGGCGGAACGGCCGCGTTGTGAGTGAGTGACATCGATTGAGTTCTCCGGGTATTGCGAAGTGGTGAAACGAGAAGACAAGTCAGACTGAGAATGGAACTGTGGCTAATGTGGATTCGTCTCGCGACGTTTCCGCCTAGCGGGCACCCGCGGCCGCGCCGGCCGAGGTGCCGAAGCAGTACAGGCGTTCGCCCACCCGCACATACAACCGCCCGTCAGCGACTGCCGGCGTCGCGTGGCCATCCCCCTCGAACGCGTAGTTATACAGCTCCTTCCAACCCTGCGCGGAGTCGAGCACAGTCAATTCCCCCCCCTGGCTCAGCAGATACACCTTGCCATCTCCCGCGACGGGAGACGCGTAGTAGTTGCCGGTGGCTTTCAATCGCCCCTGTTTCAAGACCTTGCCATTCGAGGCGTCGAGTACCGACAGAATGCCACCGTCTTTCACCAGGTACAGCGCACCGCCGTAGTACAAAGGGGACGGGCAGTAGGGAATCTGTTTTGTCTGTTCCCACCGAACGTGCGTTTTCGTGATGTCGCCTGCACCTCCCGGCGCGATTGCCAAAACCACATTGCGCCCCTCCGTGTGTGCCTTGCTGACCGCCTCGTACTACTCAATCTTGGAAAGATGCCCGTCCTTGTCTCGGTCGAGCTGGGTAAAGCGTCGTTTGAACGGGTGATCGGGGAATTCGTCTTCTTCAATCGTGCCATTGCCATTGGCGTCGGCGGCGAACAGCTCCGCGACACTGAGTGGCGCGGCGCGTTCCTCCCCTTCGCTGCCGGGGGACCAGCAGGCGGCGTACAACGTGTTATCGGGTCCGATGACGGGAGTCATATTGACGATGCGCGACACTCCGTGGACGGTCCAGACTTCGTCACCGGTCTCAAGATCGTAGCCGACGATCCGCAGGGTCGCGGCGACAATGATCTGTTTGCGTCCCTCGACATTCCAGATGACGGGCGTCGCGTAATTCCTCAGGAACTCTCCCCGTTCAACCTTCCAGAGCTGCTTTCCGGTCCGCTTGTCAAACGCGGCGATAAAGGAATCGACGTCGTGATCCTGCACCAGAATCACTTTGTCCCCTTCGATGATGGGCGAGCTTCCCGCGCCGAAATCGTTCTTAAACGGTCCCATACGACGGAACCACAGCAGTTCGCCATCCTTGGTATATGCCTGCAGTCCGCTGGAACCGAAGAAGCTGACGACAATCTCGCCGTCGGTCGCTGGACTCGATTGTGCCAGGCTCCCGGTGCGGTGGTTTTTTTCCAGCTCGTCATGAGGGGCCGCCGCCTTCCACAACAGTTTGCCGCTGGAACGATCCAGCGCGAGCGTCAGCAGTTCATTTCCTTCGGCCGAGGTCAGAAAAATTCGGTCGTCGGACAACACCGGTGACGAGTGTCCCGCGGGAACATCGGTCTTCCAGACGACGTTCGCCTCGGGCGAA
>JAPLOC010001119.1 GCA_026692825.1 Planctomycetota bacterium
CCTCCCAGGCGCTGTCGCAATAACACGTCCGGATCCAGTCGGCCGACCATAAACCGTACCAGACTCCAAACACTCCACCAAAACCGACCACGCGTAATAACGAGACTGGGGAGCTGAGTGTGAACAGCCAGGGGAGTGGAATCAGGAGTGCCGGGTGGGGCCAGCAGGCGATCAACACCATCCACACGGGCCAGAGCAGCCGTCGGGAATGGAGACTGAGCCAGGAACCAATGGAATTCGCCCGCTGACTGAGACTCATTTGACAGCCTCCGCGGCTCCGTTGCGAACCAACCCGCTGACAGGAACCACAACGGGGGGGAGGTCGGACGATTGGAAGGTCAGGGTCAACTCGCCGGTGAATCGTCCACTTGTGTTGGGTGCCACGCCACGCAGCACGATCACATCCCCGCGCTCTTCCGCCGTGAAGGGAAAACCATCACATTGGATATTCGCAATGCGAGAAACGGCCCCGGAACCGCGTTGTAAATGAATCGACTTTTCCCACTCTCCGCCGGGAGGCAGGATTCCGCAGAAAACACGCGACGGGTCGGGCCGTAACGGGTGGATGACTTCCACGCGATACGGGAGCGTGCGAACCACTCCACCGTCGAACGTGAACCGGAGTTCGCCGGTTTGAACGCCAAGCGACTTTCTGGGTGGCAACGTGAGTTCGATTCGCGTGGTGTCAATCGCGAGCTTCTGTCCCGTCCGCAAGTCGGACGTGATGATCTCCGTTTGCATCGTTTCGGCCCGTTTCTGAAACGGTCCGGAATCGGACTTTGGCAAAGTGATCACTTGGGGTTGGACTTCGGGCAGTCGTTTGTGAATGAACGAAAACTGCGCGGTCGCGGACTGTGATGGCAGAACCCGCACGTCGACCAGATGCGACGAGGGCAACGGTCCGGCATCGCGGCGGTAACTGAGTGCCAGGACGTCGACATCACTCGCTGGCTTCGTGTGAACGCGCGCCATGCGGGTCATCACAATCCCATCTCCATCGGGACGAACCGTCAGACGCAATTCATGCCGGCTTCCCGGTGCCAATGGCCGGCCGAGAATGGATTGGTCCGCGTTCGTGCAGCCACACGATGTTTCCACGTTCTCGATCGTCACCGGCTCGTTGCCCACGACTTCGAACGCGAAAGCATGCACGATCGACTCGGAACCGGAAACCTGCCCGGCGTCGAAAAACGGTTCGTCGAAACGGATGCGGGGGGCCAACGGGGAAGTTGTCGCGCTCGAAGCCGAACTGCCACAACCCGACGAAAAGACCAGACAAGCGACCAGCGCCACACCACCATGCACCCCCGAGGCGCGCCACGGAACCGCCATGCCACCAGACCGTCGGCACCAGACCCAGGCGGCACAACATCCCGCGATTCCTCCCAGGAGGGTGAATCCGAGTGCCTGGCTTCTCGCCGACAGGGTGGGACGCGGTGTCACAATCGCCTCACCGTCCCAGATTTCCTTTAAGGTGGGCAGGGGGATCGCATACAGAGTCTGGCCGGCTCCCGCCGACAGATCCATGAGTAGGGCAGAATCGTCTCGCCGTTCTGTGAAGGTGACAAAATGCCCCGTGCTTCTCGTTCCCGGCTCCAGCCAGGTTCCCGGACGGAAGTAGAGGATGCAGGGGGGTTCCAAACGAGACAGATCGTGGTCCGCCACGATGACAGTTTCCGACTCGACGCCAAACTTGCTCAGTGCGAATCGCAAATCGGCCGCCCGCACCCGGTTAAAATCGACGTCGGGATCACGCTCCTGGAAAACGCGCACCACGTCCGCAAGCTGGCAGTGGCGTCCCAGATGACGCAACATGACGAAAGCCGACGCGGGGGCGCAGCCCGCCAGCGGGACCGCATTCACCTCGGGTGACGGGTCGTTATCTTGCGAAGCGGATTCTGGTGTGGTCTCGTAAGCCAGCGACTGAACGGGGACTAACGCGACAAAACTCCCGAATGCCGCCGTCGATAGTAGAAGAGCCCAAATCCGATACATGTGCCAACTCCTGTAAGAACCAGTTGAGTCCAATAACGAAAGCCCGAGGGGGATGTACTCGGGAGCGATCCATTCACAATCCGCTCGACATGCCCATCGGCATCAGTGGTCACAAAAATCTGTTGTTGGGATTCGTCGAAGTACAATGTGGAACTCGGAAACTGGAGCGCGAACATCACGGTGTCCATGGGAGGATCCGCAACGACCCGCTCGACTTCCCACACGGTTTTCTGATGGATCGCCGACGCCTGAGGAAGCCGGCCTCCTTCAATGGGGGCCGGCCCGGTGACGAATTCAGTCCCCTTCATCGGGTAATACGCGCCCGGAATCACCTCCTGAATCGAACTGACAACGACAAAAACGGTGGGCGCGTCCATGCTGGGAGGATTCAGTTCCGCCATCCCCTGTGACACTCGGGCGTACCATTTCTGCCAGGCGGATTCTTCTGGTTGCGCATAGTGGATTTCGACCCGAACAGGCATGTAACCGCGTTGCGGATCGAGCCAGGCGCGATACAGCTCGCCGAACCCCGAGTGGAGTGGAGCCCGATCCGAGTCAAACAGGCGTTCGACCATCAGACAGTCGACCCCCGCGATAGCGCTCCGCCCAATCACTCGTGATGATTTCGCCCCCGGACTGAACAGTCCGGTGAGGGGATGCATGTCGATCCCTGCTTGCGAAACCGAGAATAGGGGAGGAGTCCGTAACCGCTTCAAGGGATTCTGCGTGGTAATCAGCCCGTCATGGTAGCCACTCCGTTCATCGTGCTGGGCGGACCACATGCGAAACTTCGACCGCGTCGCCGGACCGAACGACAAAACTGCAACATCCCGGTAATCTCGCACGAGAGTGTCGGGGTTTGGGGGAGCGTCGGGGAACTTTGTTCCAGGTGTTTCCGCATCGTAGCGCTCGGTCGTCCGAGTCTTCGCTTCGACCAGAAACCGGAATTGGAAATTCTCGCCGTCACTCCACAACTCCTGAAACGTCGCATGGTGAGTGGGATGCTGGTCAGGGTCGGCCCGACTCGCTGCGGAAGCCGCGATCTGAGCGATTTGGTCTTCACTCATCCCAATGGGAATTTGTCGACTCGCTATCGTGGCCTGCGCATGGTTGCGAGAGGAAATATGAAACGCCCGCTCCCCTTCCGCAATCTGCTCGTCACTTTTCCATCGAACAGTAACACGCCTCAGCCGCGAGAGCTGTTCGTCGGCCACAGCCTGGATTTCGTCCCACGTTAGTTCGTCCCCCATGGACGCTGTCTCAGTCGTTCTCGACCGACCAGGTGAGTCATCCGCATCGGACCGCGCTGTAAACCCACCCGCCGAAACGACGACGCCAAACAACGCAATTTGCACCCAGCGCCGCACCCAATACACTTCATTGCCAGCTCTCTGAAATCGAAGCCCACGCCGATTCAGCATTATCGATCCTTCCGCTCCAGTTCGATTGTGAGAAACGGTCAAAAATCTGACCGAAAAGGGACACTAAATGCAGTCGGTACAATCCTTCCTGGCCGGCAATGGTGAACACGTGCCGGCTGGTTTGCAGGTCCATTTTCCCGAGACACTTATCGGCACAGGTTTAACGGACTGCGCGAAGCCCCCACACTTCAAGGGGCCACCTCGATCGGTACACTTCGCCCCTCCCTGGAGTGAACAGTGACGGAGAGCTCCCGATTTCATACAACCATCGCTTCCCGCGGTTCCGCATACACAATCCACACTCCATACGGATGGCAGAGTGCATTTCGCCCACAGAACGCACACTTTACAATTTTGAACTCCGTAACATTCGTACCCCGGCCCCCCACCTACAATCTCCCCTTCTGCCACATTCGAAACACGCTGAACTGGTTGCGGCCCATTCCAAAAAACTGCGACCAACAGTAGAGCCCCACTCACTATCACCCCACTCCCCCAAGCCCAATTCGACCTGACGCGACTCGACAATTCCCGATCCATTTTGAAGCTCCCACGACCTGATTTTTTTGACTGAAAGAACCTTTGGGATAAACCCAAATGGTCCCAAGGTGCCGTCTTGGGTGGCACAATACACCCAGCGGCCTAGGATGTCAACGGACTTTTGTCAAGAAAAATTGACAATTTGCAAACTTGGCAATACGCCCCCTACCACCGGCACAAAACGAACCGAATTCCGCGTGTCACCCAAAGAGTTTCGCAGGCCAAATTGAGAAATGTCGGCCACTTCCTCCGATTCGATTTTCGCACTGGGATTGTTTCGGGATGCGACCCCTCACACATATCTCAATGTGTTGACTTGTCTTGTTTTACAACGCCGGGTGTCGGACGCCGCCCACCGTCTGCTTGTCGTTGCAAATCGACATAAGTCCCTGGAGATCCCAAATCGATAATCGCTGGAGTTAGAGCCGTCCGCTCTGTGTCGATTCCCTTAATGCCCGTTCCCCGGTCTGTCGAACCAAATCCGTTTCGGCACGTCGCTCTCCAATTGATCACTGGCCGATCGCCAAAGGCCAATCCCGGGTCGGCCAACACACGCATCACCCCGCTGCCAGCCCCCCCGCCCCCGATTGTGAAGCGAAATGACACCGCACCGAGTGTGCCGGTGCGTCGGTAAGCGGGACCAGCTCGGGGTGCTTCGCGCGGCACTCCACCGGACTTCCCAATTCCCGGTACAGCGCGCAGCGGGGATGGAACGGGCACCCCGGCGGAAGATTGACCGGCGAAGGGACCGCGTCGTCCCCCGCGGCGACCGCCGCCGTGTGCAACTTGCGCCCCCGCTGCCCGGGATCCGGTACCGGAATCGCCGCCAGCAGCAATTGCGTGTAGGGATGCCGGGGATGTTCATACAACAACTCGGTCGGTGCCTGCTCGACAATTCGCCCCAGATACATGACGGCGACCGATGTCGAAATGTGCCGCACGACACCCAGGTCATGGCTGATCATCAAATAACTCAACCCGCGCTCGGCTTGCAGGTCTTGCAGCAAGTTCACGATCTGAGCGCGAATGCTGACATCGAGCGCGCTGGTCGGTTCATCACAAACGATGAACGCCGGCTCCAGGGCCAGTGCCCGCGCGATCCCGATTCTCTGCCTCTGCCCGCCCGAGAATTCATGAGGATACCTCCCCGCCGCCTCGGGGCGCAGGCCGACTTGTTTCATCAGGCCGGTGACCCGGTCACGCAGTTCCGATCCTCGCGCCACCCGATGCACCCAGAGCGGCTCTCCCACAATCTGCTCGATCGTCATCCGGGGATTGAGCGATCCATACGGATCCTGAAAGATCAACTGCATCCGCCGCCGGGTCTGTCGCAGTTCATGACCGCGCAGGGCAAGGACGTCGCGGCCGTTGAACAAGACGCTTCCCGAAGTCGCGGGAGTCAAACGCAATAGCGCCCGTCCGACCGTGGTCTTGCCACAGCCGCTCTCTCCGACGAGCCCCAGCGTTTCGCTCGCCGGAACTTGAAATGTGACACCGTCGACCGCCCGCACCCATTCCTTCACGCGGCCGAACAGTCCGGCGCGGATCGGAAAGTGCTTTTTGAGATCAACCACCGACAGCAGCGGGCTGGACATGCAGCTCCTCGTGTTTCCAGCAGGCGACGGCGTGACCATCGTCCAGAGTCAGCAAGGGGGGTTCGCCCGAACATTCGGGGCCGGCGTGCAGACACCGTTCGCGAAACCGGCAGCCCTGCGGAAAGTGCGTCGCCGCCGGCACCGAGCCTTCAATCGCCTGCAGCCGGCGTTCCTTCCGGTCAATTCGCGGCAGGCTCGCGAACAGCCCGCGCGTGTAGGGATGCCTCGGGTTGGCAAACAATTCCCGCGCGCTGGCCCGTTCAATCACCTGGCCGGCGTACATCACCACCACGTCGTCGGCGAGCTCCGCGACCACTCCCAGGTCATGAGTGATCAGAAGAATCGCCATGCCGCGCTCGGCCTGCATCTGTCGCAACAGATCGAGGATGCGGGCCTGAATCGTCACGTCGACCGCGGTCGTTGGTTCGTCGGCGATCAGTAATCGTGGGTTGCACGAGAGCGCCATCGCGATCATCACCCGCTGCTTCATGCCGCCAGACATTTCATGCGGGTATTGATCGATGCGGCGCTCCGGGTCACTGACACGAACCGCTTTCAACGAGTTCAGCACCTCCGTCCGCAGAGCCGCCCGGGGAACTTTGCGGTGCAGCGAAATCGCCTCGGCGATCTGATTCCCCACCGTGAACACGGGGTTCAGGCTGGTTCCCGGCTCTTGGAAGATCATTCCGATTTTCCCGCCGCGAATCGCCCGCAACTCTTCGCGCGGCAACTTCAACAGGTCGACGCCATCAAACCGGATTGCCCCCGAGACAAATTCGCCGGGAGGACGCGGAATCAACTGGAGGATACTGAGCGCGGTAACCGTTTTGCCGCAGCCACTTTCGCCGACGACCGCGAGTGTCCGCCCGGGGTCAATTGAGAAGCTGACACCATCAACCGCTTTGGCCGGTCCGGCGGGCGTGCGAAACCACGTCCGAAGGTTGTCGACTTCGAGGAGAGGAGGCATGCGGCGAAATGGGGTGAGGGAACCGTGACGAGGAAGCGGGATCACTTCCCGATGCAATACAACCGCTCGCGGGTGCGGATGTAGATTTTGCCATCGACAAAGACCGGCGTGGCGACGACAAACTCCCCTTCGAGTTCGTTGGTGGCCAGTGTTTTGAACTCACTTCCCTGGTCCAGCACGAACGTCTTGCCATCTTCGCGCGTGATGAAGATCTTGCCGTCGGCGATCACTGGCGAGGCGCTGAACGCGCCACGGTTCTTTTCGACCGCGCCCGACCAGAGCGACTTTCCACTGACGGCATCCAGACAGTGAACCTCTCCTTTGTCGGTGCAGAGGTAGACTTTGCCATCGAGCGTGGCGGGAGTCGGCACGTCGGCCCCCAATTTGTCTTTCGACCAGACGATGTTCTTTTTCGTGACGTCACCCGAGCCTCCCAGCTTGATGGCGGTGAGAGTCGAGCCGCGCGCGTAAGGGGCCACGACAACGTCGCCACTGACCACGGGGGACGAGATGGATCGGAAGAACCCATTACCCGAGGGGTTGAGTCCCCCCACTCGCCACAATTCGGCACCGTCTGCGGCATTGTGGGCGGTGACATGGTCGGCACCGAGTACGATCAAGGTTTGCCGGTCGCCTTCGGTGACGACGATGGGAGTGGAATAACTCTGAGCCGCCTCGCTGGGTGCGTTCAGGTTCCGGTCGACCTTCCAGGCGTCTTTGCCCGTCTGCTTATCGAAGGCGGCGATGTAGGAGGGACCGGTCTGCATGACCGCGACAATGACGTGATCGCGGGTGAGGATTGGCGAGGTGCCCAAGTCCCACCAGAGGGTGTCTTCGCCAAATTTCTGTTGCAGGTTGCAATGCCAAACCACCTTGCCATCCAGGTCGAGAGCCGCGAGGTCGCCACTCTTGAAGTAGACATAGACCAGCTTGCCATCGGTGGCCGCGGAGGGGTTGGAGCCGGTCGCTTTGGCGTGTTTTCCTTCCCGTTCCTTGCCGACCTTTTGGCTCCACTGGAGTTTTCCCGAGGAGTTGAAGCAGAGGACGACGTTGTCCCCTTCGACGCCGCAGGTGAGAATGACGCGGTCGTTCCAGACGATGGGGGTGGAGGCACCCTTACCGGGGAGTTCGGCGGTCCAGGCGACGTTTTCGGTTTTGCTCCAGGAGGTGGGAAATCCTTTTCCAGGGGCGACGCCGTTTTGACCGGGGCCGCGCCAATTGGGCCAGTTGCCCGCGAAAGCGGAGGAAATTCCAGAGAGAAGTAACAACCCGAGGGTCAACCAGATTCGCATTCGGACTCTCCAGGAAGATGTCTGTGGGGAGCGGCAGGGTGCAATGGCGAGATGGTATCGAAGGGGAGGGAGAAAATCACTGCGGAGGGGAAACAGGGGGTGAATTGTGAATTTTGGATTTCCCGTGGCGGTTTGAACGCGTGACCGTGACTTGCGAATTTCACGACGGAGACCCCGACAAACGGGATGCCATGAAGTAAGCCAGAACATTGTGGCGCGAAATGCAAGTTTGTTGGCGGATTGCGCACATCAAATCGGCTCCTCAAGTGCGGAGAGGCTCGATTCTCTGCCGTGTTCTCAAACGCTCGCCTCTCGAATCACGTCGTCATCTTCTGTGTATCCGTTGTCAATCGCGAATTCTCGCCAAATTGCCAACAGATAACTCCCTTGTCGCCCGACACCGACTACGATTCCGAAATGGATACTCTGCAAGTCCTCGACCTGCGCGCCCGGAGGCGCGTCCTGGCGGTTTTTGACGCGGTCTTCCCAGCGGCGGACGATCCCGTTGACCTGGAATCTCTGGGAGTCGGTACGCCGTTTTCGTGGCGGGAACCGTTGTTCCAGGTGTTTCGGGAGACCTACGACTTTGGCGTTCTCGGTTCCGACGAATTTCTGGAACTGATTGGGGAATGGATCGCCGTCCGGTCAGAAATGACGGAAGACGTGCGTGTGGAATTGTTCGCGATGAGTCTGGCGTGGTCAGAATGGCTGTTTGCCTGGTCGCGGCGGTTTTAGCCTGAGCGGAGGCCGCGTCTGTCAATTGACGGACGCGCTTGTTTCGCGGCTTGCGATCACGGAACTCCCCGGATTATCCCGGCCGACACCGAAACGTCCTGGAGCGAATCGACGGCATTCCGCCAGGAGTCGGCCAACGGAGGACGTCTCGGAATTCATGGAACGGATTGGCAATCCCTTGAAAACCCAACTTGACCTGCCGCCGGCATCCACTTCGCACGTCGACACCCGCCGAGCCGTTTTTTATTGTCCACCCCGATTCACAAAACCAGCGGGGATGTCCCCGGTCCGCATTCGCAGACCAGCCAATCGGGCAAGTCAGTCGACGTACAAAAACTCATTGGTATTCAACAGCACGTGGCACAGGGAGGCGAGGGCCAATTGCTCTGGGCTGGGGGGCGGAACCGGGTCCACCGGACGGTAGCGGCCCATCAAGTAGCTCCACACCTTCCGCCGTTCTTTCTCGGTCAGTTCGCGGTCGAACACCACCAGCTCGGCGATCTCCCCGGTCCAATACTCGCCGTCAATATTCCCCTGGGTGCCAATCACCCAGTCGGTCTCCAGTTTCCGGGGTGCGAGAGGCGACCCTTTTCGCTTGAGTTCCCGATCATTTTGGTAGACCGTGGCATCGTATTCACCCACCGACGCCGTCAGTACAAACGGCTGGTCACGCCGTTCGATCTGACCGGCCGGGGCGAAGTCATCCGACAATCGCACCAGTCCGTCGGCGGTCGTTCCCAGAAACAGTGACGTGGTTGAATTCCCCGCAGTTCCATTCCAGTTCGACAGAATCTCGCGGTGTCCGCCAGAACCCCGATCGGTGGCGACCGCGAACAGCGTCACACCTCGATTCTTCACAACCTGCCCCGCCAGCTTCAAAAACCGCCGTTTGCCGTCAAACGACAAAGCCGCGTGCCCTTGAATTGAATCTTGAACGACCGCAGGGCGCGATTCCGCTTCGGCCTGCGTCGCATGATGACCAGCGGGGGACTGGTCGGCCCATCGCGTCAATCTCCCTTCGGAATCTGTCTCCACTCCCAGGTCTGCTCGCAGGTGCAATACCAGCGATTCCGTCACCGGGAGCTTCTCTGAGGGATTCTCCGGACTTGCTTCGCGCACCAGGTCAGCAAACGCCCGCGCCTGTTGCGCCAAGTGGGAATTCGCCTTCGTGACCTCGTCCAGCGTGGGGGCGCGACCCAGTGCCAGTTGCCACACCGCTGCCACCCGGTCTCCCCCCGTCTTTGTCATCTCCTCCACTTGGCGAGCCAGCGCCGCGCTTCTCTCGTGGACGAATTCGTTGTTGAGCAGCGCCAGCGCCTGCGGCGCGACCGTGGTCACATCGCGCTGCGCACAAGGCAGAGTCGTGTCTGAAAAGTCGAAGACCGTCATCAGCGGGGGAAGCAGGCTCCGCTGGGTGAAGATGTACAGACTGCGTCGTCGCTGGTCGGCGGAGGCTGACGCCTGCCACGCTCCCGATTTGCGCGAAAGTCCCTCCAGTGCCTCGGCGGAAATCGACGGCTTGAAGCTCGGCCCTCCCAGGGTAAGATCCAATTCGCCGGCGGCCGCCAGCATCGCGTCACGCAACCCCTCGGCATCCCGTCGGCGACGTTCGGCATGCCACCAGAACCGGTTCGCGGAATCCCGATTCGCATACGTCCGCTGCTGCGGATGGAGCGAAGCCTGACGGTAGGTCTTCGACAGCACCATCTGCCGATGAATCGATTTCAACTTCCAATCGTTGTCCATCAACTCCGACGCGAGCCAGTCGAGCAACTCCGGATGCGTGGGTGCCGCCCCATTGAATCCAAAATCATTGGCTGAACGAACCAAACCTTGCCCGAAATGGTGCTGCCACAGCCGATTGACCATCACCCGGGCCGTCAATGGATTCGCCTTGTTGGCGATCCACCGGGCGAGTTGCAGTCGCCGGCGGGTCGTCGGCGCCCCGGCTGGGGTCGGCTCGAACGTCTTGACCAGTTCGGGAAGCATCGACAGATGCCCGGGTTCGACCACCTCGAGAGGGTGTTTGGGGTCACCCTTTCTGAACGCATGCAGCGGTGGTGGTTCCCGCCGCACGTCGGTCCAGCCCAGAACGTTGGCGAAACCGAGTTCTTCGGAATTGGGGCCACCCAGATATTTTCCATCCCGCGGTTCAATCGCGCCGGGCCAGAACGCGTTCGCGAACCGGTAATAGTCCTCCTGCGAGATCGGATCGAATTTGTGATCGTGGCAGCGGGCGCATTTCACGCTGAACGCCAGAAACGCGCTGCTGGTGGAATGCACCAGATCTTCCAGCCTCTCGTACTTGTATTCCTGCGGATCGTTCGGTTCGTCGTTCCAGGTTCCCAGCATCAAAAACCCGGTCCCCACCACGCTCTCCTCCGAGCGATCCTCCAGTTCGTCCCCCGCGATTTGCTCGAGAATGAACCGGTCGTACGGCTTGTCGCGATTGAACGCGTTCACGACCCAGTCGCGGTACTTCCAGGCGAACGGTTTCACCTGGTCCCGTTCATATCCACACGTCTCGGCAAATCGCACCACATCGAGCCACAGCCGAGCCCAGCGTTCACCAAACTGGGGCGACGCGAGCAGCCGGTCGACCAACCGCTCATAGGCATCCGGTTCGGGAGCGTTCACAAAAGTTTCGATTTCGGCGCGCGTGGGGGGGAGCCCGATGAGATCGTAATAGACCCGGCGGATCAGCGTTGTGCGATCGGCCTGTGGTGCCGGCTCCATCTCTTCCCGCGACAACGAATCGCGTATGAACGCGTCGATCGCCTCTGACTTGGCGACATTGCCGGGAACGTCCGGGCGGCGCACCGGCTGAAGCGACCACCAGTCGCGCCCGCCGCGCACGTCGGTTGTCGATTCAAACAAGTCGAGTGTCCGGTTCTCGGGCCATTTCGCCCCGTCGGCGATCCAATCGCGCAGGATCTGCTGTTCGGCGGGAGGCAACGTCTGCGGCTTCCCACGGCGTGGCGGGGGCATCTGGCCAGTGGTGACGCGGGTCAGCAGCGGACTGTCATCCGGCATTCCGGGAACGATCGCTTCGCCACCCTCGCCACCTGCGAGCGTCCGCTCGGCGGTCGTCAGCACCAGTTTTCCGTTGGCGTCGCGCGCGTTATGGCATTCGAGGCAGCGCTTCACCAGAATCGGCGCGACATCGCGGTTGAAATCGGGAGCGGCCTGGGCGATGGCATCAACCGCCGAAAGGCAGCAGGTCAGGAACAGCGGGAGCAGTCGGCGGAAGAGCGCAGTACGCCGCATGACGGATTCTCGGTGGAAGAACGGAGACTTGCGGGGTGAACGGGAAGCGACTCGACCCAGTTTGAGATATGCCGGCTGGCGGTGCAACGGCTTGGAGAATGAAACGCGATTTCGCGACAAATATCAGTGCGTGGCACCCTCACGCCCAAGAGCCGTGCACGCAGTAAGCGGTTTCCCAGGACATTCCGCGCACGACGATGAATTCGTCTCAAGCGGCGTTCGACCGCGGGGCTTTGTGAGTGGGGCGTGGTTCGCTTACTTCGTGCGCGGCTCTTTCAGGATTTCCCGCCGAAGCACCCAGTCCCGCCAGTTGTGCGCGCCGGGGATGGCACTGCCGGGCTCGTTAGCGATGACCGGACCGTTGTAGGTCGAGAACTTCCGAACCTGAAAATTCGGAATTTTCAAAAAAGTGGAGAATTTATATTGACAACAGAAATTTGTATTGGCAGAATGTAATCACGACCAGATTGGTGATTTTTTTCGCCCAGAAGCTGCCGATAGAA
>JAPLOC010001120.1:0-657 GCA_026692825.1 Planctomycetota bacterium
ATCGTGTTGGAAGTCCTGGACGCCAACGGCGGAGAATCGCAGTTAATTTCTCTGGGAGATGATGTTCTGGACGACCTCCCCGCCCTGTTTCGCCGGCTTCCCGATGGTCACTATCGGGTGTATCTGCGTGAGGTCGGGGAAGCCACCCGGCGGTTGTTGAGCGATGTGCAGCTTCGGGGCGGTCGGCCGTCGGACGGTGCCGACGCCGGCTTTGACGCGTTGCCAACCGAAGAGGAGCCCGATTTTCCCAGCGATGCGGCCCCAGCCCCAGGCGAGGGCTCGCAACCAGATAAGGAAGAGGCGGCGATTGTTCCATCCGCCAACTTGAACTCGGAGATCGCCCCGCCGGTTCTGAGGGGCGCGGCGACTGCTCGCGTGCCGGCCCCGGGTCTGCGACGATCGATCGCACTGGCGGCCGCCAGCGTGGTCGCCGCCGGGGCGTCGTCACGTCGTCCCTGGGAGGAGGAAGTCCAATCCGCCCTGGAAGTGCGTGGTGCGGAATCCGCACCGGTCGCTTCGCCGTGGCTCCGGAGGATTCGGCGGGCGCTCGGACAGGGATAGTTTGGACTCCCACCGGCCGGTGTGGAGATTTCGACCGTCCTTGTGCGATCGATGCGACCGATGCAATCGCCAAAGTCTCCCCGAGACCTGCGACGT
>JAPLOC010001120.1:712-1030 GCA_026692825.1 Planctomycetota bacterium
CGGTCAGATAAACTAGTGCGATGGGTCCAGTCCCCGGGCCGTGGTTGGCTTGGGGTTGGTGCGTTGTGTGTCCCGAGGCGTTGCGATGACCATTTGTCCCCGATGCGGAGTGAAGATTGACCCGGCGAACTCGGCGCAGCCGACCTGCCGGGCATGTGGACTGCCACTGCAAGGGGGCGAGTCGGTCGCGGATTTGGACATGTCCAATGAGCAGACCATCCACTCCGAGGAGTTCTTCCCGGAACAGCTTCCGAAAACTTCTCCGCCGACCATTGGCCGGACCATTGAATTTCAGTCCCAGGAAGAGACTCCACTTGA
>JAPLOC010001120.1:1050-1722 GCA_026692825.1 Planctomycetota bacterium
GTGAATATCTCGATTTCGAATTTGTCCGAGGACGTTCTGCCGGGTTCTAACCGCGACTCGAGCGAGACTTCGGCTGGCCGAGATTCTCAATCGGTCACAGTTCAACGACAACCGCGTGCCATTCCCCCCGACGACTCGGGTTTCGATCGCACAATTCAACTCGACGATTTGACTGTAGAGCTCCCTGGCCCCACGATTGATGCCGGCACGCGCCGGCCGCAATCGCAGCCGGCGGCGACGATGGCGTCGGCGGAGTTCGAATTGGGGGGTGGCACCTTCGAGATAGGGACGCCGCCCGCCGATCAGTCCGACCGCACGCTGGAACTCGATTCCCACGAGGATCCGCGGGTGTCGCAGACAATTCAGTCGGACGAATTCTCCGTCGCCGACCTCCCTTCTGGAGCGGGAAACGACCGCACCATTGCGATCGATTCCCAGGATGACCCGAATCTGTCGCAGACGATTCAGTCCGAGGAATTCAGCGCCCCACAAGCCGATCGGACGATCGCCCTGTCGATGGATACGAGTTCCGGGAAGCGCGATGTCGCTCCCCCGGCGGGCGCGAACCTCGACCGCACGATGGAAACCGTCTGGGCTGAATCGGCTCGCGGCGATGTCCAGGAAAATATGACGATCAAGGGGGCCGAGTCTGACGCCCCCTCAGGCCCAACC
>JAPLOC010001121.1 GCA_026692825.1 Planctomycetota bacterium
CAGCGATTTCGGAATTGGAACTCCGAGCCGATCGGATTCCGCCCGCGTGGAGAGCAGTCGCCGGCGTGGATCAGGCGCTGGAATCGCTGCACCGCGGCGATTTTGATTTCTCGTGCTGTACTTTCACTGGTTCAGAAATCCCCCGGCTCGATCCCGCGCATCGCCTTGTGCCGATTGAATCCTGGGACGAGCTGGTTGATCTCGCGAGCCGCCTGGTCGAGAGGATCGACAGCCACGATGATCTCGAGCGTCTTTTTGACGGCGTATCCCGGCTGTGTGACTTGCGACCAGCCGACTTCGTGAAGCGGACGGCCCCGCTATTGCGCCGGATTCTGCAAATCATCGAACGGCAGTTGATCCTGCCGTTTGCCGATGCGGAACCGGCACATACCCTGCTGGGGGTGCTGCTGGCGTGGTTGCAGAGAGATTACGGAACCATCAACTTGTGGCAGGATGAGAAAGGGAGAATCGAGGGGAAATATACTTTGGGAGACTTGTCGAGGGGCCTCTATCCGAGGCGGATCCCCCTTTTCGCGCAGGCACTGTGCGAACGGGGACACGAACTGGCCGACCGGATCCTCCGACGATGTGCCGTCGCGACATTGTGTGCCCCCACCCACCGTGGAGGCTGGATCGAACCACGCGAATTGGTGGTCCGAGTGAGTCAACCGCGCGTGTTGGCGGAGGCGACCGATTTGGAACAGGTGCTGGCCCTGCTGCGGCTCGCGCCCGAAGGCCGAGCCGAAGCGGCCCGGCAACTCCCCAAAGGTGGGCATCCATTTCTCGCGGCTCTGGAGGCCACGTTGATCGGCGGCGACCGGGAATTGCCGCCGTCATTACCTGAGTGGCTCGCGCTTGCCAGCCGGTCGGCGCGCGGAGACAAAAACACGCGAGTGACAACCTCGTTCCAGTTTCAGCCGCCACAGCGCGAAGGCTCGGCACCGATCCGTCTGACCATTGAACCAACCCCCGCTCCCCCGGCGGAAGACCTCGACTTGAGACTGTTGCCAACATGTCGCTGGCATCTGCACGATTTAAGGGACTGGAGTGACTCTGAGGGGGTTGAATTCGTCCGCCAACAGTTTCTGGTCCATCCCGTCAATCCTACTCCGACGATTGCCCGCGGAGCGTTGCGAATCGCCGCGAACCTCGATTGGTGGCAGGTCGAATGGGCGAATCGGCACTATCTCGAACCACTGCTCGATCCTGACGTGCCGTTGGATGAAATCGGGCACTTGTTGCTGACAGTGGGACTCGCCGCCAAACAACATGGAGAAGCGACCCTGGCAACCGACATCGCGATCGCCGCCTGTGATGATGGCCGACTCGATCCGTCGCGACTGGGAGCGGTTTTGAATCGACTGTTGTCGGCCCGGTTCATCCTCGCAGCCCGCGTGGCGCGCACTCTGGGCCAAGTGGCGCGAGTTTCTGCTGTCCACGAAGAGTGTGTGCGAATCGCATTCACGAGTTCGCTCCGCGGCGCGTCTGCGGTCATGCCGCGGGATTTGCATGCGCTGGTTGAGTTACTGAGTGAACTGGTGATTGCGACACAGACTCCCGTCGACGCAGGTGCCCGGGAGTTTTTGAAACAGCTCACTGGTTCGTCGAAGCTGGCTCGGAGCGCCCGTAAAATTCTGGAGTTCGATCGGCAACCCGATCCAGCTCGCGGCAAAGAATTGCAGATGCAGATCGTTTCGGCCCGATTGGATCGCGCCGAACGCTGGTTGAGTCGGATTGCGCCCAGTGAGTCAACCTGCTTGGCTGATACGCTGTGACACGAACAACGGCCTCTCTATGGCAAAACAGTACGACGTGTCCGCATTTACGAAGCGAGTCGACAGTGTCGCGGGATCACTGTTCGTGCCTGCGGCCATTTGACCACGAGCCGGACTGGGGAGTATCGTTGACGAAATACCCGCGGCACAAGCTGGCGGAGAACCGAGACGGCGGATGTGTGCTGAAGGAAGAAACATTGTGACGGCGTGTCGAGTGCCACGTTTCGACGTGAGAAATGGTGCTGCGCCAATTCAGGTGACAATTCTCACTCACTGGTGTCGATCCAGCGCACATTCCTGCTCCTTGATTGACGCGAAAGGGTGCCATCCATGATTCTCGAACAGATCGAACTGCATAACTACCGCTGTTTCGAACATGTCAAGATTCCTCTCGGCAATCGACTGAACGTATTTGTGGGGTGCAATGGTTCTGGAAAATCGACGATTCTGCACGCGATCGCGGCTTGCCTGGCACCCATTGTTGCGCGACTGCCA
>JAPLOC010001122.1 GCA_026692825.1 Planctomycetota bacterium
CATCGAGAGTTTGCGATCGATGACGCTGGGGTGGAATCCGGGTGTTCCCCCAGAGACCAGGAAGCCGCGTACTGCGGAGGCGGAGGTTGGATCAATGCCGGGGAGGCCGTCGACCTTCGCCCAAATGACCGCGATATCCGCGGTGTTCGCTAGCCCAATCCACGTTTTTCGGCCGTTGAGAACATACCCCTGTGGCGTGCGGGTGGCGGTGGTGGTCATGCCAGCGGGATTCGAGCCAAAATCGGGTTCGGTCAGGCCGAAGCAACCCAGCTTGTTCCCAGCCGCCATTTCGGGGAGCCAGTGTTGCTTCTGCTCTTCCGAACCGAACATGTGAATGGCGTTCATCGCCAGCGCCCCCTGCACCGACGCCAGCGTCCGCAACCCGGTGTCGCCCCGTTCCAGTTCCTGCATCACCAGGCCGTAGCGCAACGGCGAAAGGCCAGCGCAGCCGTACCCCTGAATGTTGCCCCCAAACGCGCCGAACCGCTCGTTCCAGTCAGCGATTCCGGGGAGGTAGTTTCGTTCGACCCAATCGCGGACCTGCGAGCGAAGCGCGAGATCTTCTGGAGAAAGCAGGTCATCGAGGGCGTAAAAATCGACGCCGGAATAGGAATTGGTGCTGGCGTTCATCGTGGCGACCCCGGAACTGAGAGGGAAGTGACTGGCGTCGATTCTAGTGATGGGAGACTGGGGAGCGTAGGATCTTTGTCGTGACCGCAGTGGTGCGCTTTACATCGCGTTCCCACCAAAGGACACTGCTGCGAACAGTTCCGCACACCGCAGTCCCCCACTTTCCCGTCGAGAGGAATCCCACGATGCAATCGATCAAGCACAGGTTGGCTCAGGGCGAGGTTTTGATGGTCGCCGCCGCCGGGCGAATCGTTCACCACAACCTGTTGCAGATGATCGGCATGCACGGCGGGTTTCATGCCGTCTGGTTTGACCTGGAACACATGAGCTATTCGACCGAACGACTGGAGATCGGAACGCTGGCCTGCCGCAGTCAGGGGATGGACACATTTGTACGGCTCGCCCCGACCGATTACGCCGCCATTACGCGGGTGCTGGAAGCGGGAGCGGGAGGGGTCATGGCCGCTCAGGTCCGGTCGGCCGCCGAAGCCGAACAGGTCGTTCGCTGGGCCAAATTTTTCCCCCGCGGATGTCGCGGATTGAACACGGCGGGATACGACGCCCGGTTCGCGACCGTTCCCTTGGCGAAATTCGCGGAGCAGGCGAATCGCGACACGTTTGTCGCGATTCAGATCGAAACGACCGAAGCACTGGCGGAAGTCGACCAGATCGCGGCGATTGACGGAGTGGATCTGGTATTTCTCGGCCCGGCGGATATGAGTCAGAGCTTGGGCGTGACAGGCGATTTCATGAATCCCAAGTGCCTGGAAGCGATGGATCTAATCTCGGCGGCGTGCGCCAAGCACAAGAAGCCGTGGGGGGTGGTTCCGGTGAATCCGGACTACGCCGCGATGTGCGTTGAGAAAGGGTGTAAAATGCTCTCGGTGGGAGCGGATGTGCGAATCATCAACGCGGGGATCGAGGCGGTCAAGAAGAATTACTCGAAGTTCTTTGTGTGATCGCCGATCGGTTTCCTGGAAGTGAAGAAATCAAGAATCGGGAACGAATGTCTTGCATCTGATTTCGCGGTCAACGATGATACCCGTTTGTTCATTCCTGAGGGAATTCAGGTGTCTGTACGGACTCACGGTCGAGCCGGCCCCAAAGGATGATTTTCGCAGGAAGATTCCCATGTTTCGATTTTCTGTGTTGGTCGCTGGCTTGATCGTCGCGACCGCGATTGTCGGTGAAGCGAGTGCCCGTCCGCGTCAATGCGTTCGTCAGCGAACGGTCCGTGTGGAAACGCCCCGACGCGCGGCGGTTCGCGGGCGAAACAACTGCTACACCTGCCAGGCTCCTGCGGTGTTGACGGGGGTCGCACTGGTACCGGCTCTTCCGACGGTACCTGCTGCGGTGGTTGAGGACGCTCCCCCGGCACCAACGGAGGCGCTTGCAACACCGGTACCGACTCCGGCCAAACCAGAGCCAGCTCTCGGCGAGACAACGAAAGTCGCCCCTCCGGCCCCGATGCCGGCAGAAGAAACTCCGGCCCCCGCCCCGGAACCGAAGGAGGCCACACCTGAGGAGAACGAAAAGCCCGTGGCGACTCCTGCGGAGGAGGCGGTGGAAACCGAAGCGCCGGCAAAGCCTGAGGTGCCGGCTCAGCCTGAGGAAGCTGTCGAGGCAACGGAAGTGCCCGAGACCGACAACGCAGACGCTCCCGCCAAGACGGAAGTGATTGAAGAGGAAGAAGTCCAACCGCTCGCCGCCGACGCTGACGGCGAGGAAATGCCTGCCAAGCCGGATGACGCAGATTCGGAAGACGAACCGGCCGCGACAACCGAAGACGCAAGCGCTTCTGCTGACGCGGTGGAAGACGCCGATGACGAGACCGAGCTGGAAGTTGAGGAGAACTAAGTCCACTCCACACTGGAGTGTCGAGATCGGACGGGTGTCCAAAGCCGTCGCGCTCAGGTTTCTTGAGCGCGGCGGCTTTTTGATGTGGTGCGGACCTGTATGTTTCCCTGGCTTTCGCGAAATCTCATCCTGCCCCTGCATGAAAGACTGCTGGGACGCCGCACGTTTCCGTTGTTGGGAGAATTACAAGGGACAGTTCTGACCCAAGAGCGATTGGCCGAAATACAACGAGAGCGATTGAAGTCGCTCTTTCAGCATTGTCGGCAGAATATTCCCTGGTGGCGTTCCCGGCTTAGCGACGCGCCGGAGGGGGACGAAATCACCGACCCTCGTGCCGCGCTCTCGGGAGTTCCGATTCTCAAACGTTCGGAAATCCGGGGATCGCTCGAAGAGATGCGGTGGAGGAATCCTCCCGTCAAGGTGATCAAGCACACGTCGAGTGGCACGACGGACGACAATTTGTTGTTTTATTGCGGCCGTGAACGCCAGACCTGGAACCGCGCGATGCGACAG
>JAPLOC010001123.1 GCA_026692825.1 Planctomycetota bacterium
CAAAAGTTCGCATCGACGACATCGACATCACCTACGTTCTGCCCGAAAACCTGTTCATTGATGGTGGGGCGGGTGGACCCTATCTGCCGGATCCCAGCGATATCACCCATGCGGGCTGGCAGGCACGTGTCGCGGGGAGTCTGGTTCTCGACCCCGGTGTGATCCTGAAATTGTCGGGTTCGCGCATTCAGATGAACGTCGGGGGATCGCAGTTGCTGGCGGAAGGGACCGCGGCGCTGCCGATCGTGATGACCTCACTGCGTGACGACACATTCGGTGCCGGCGGCTCGTTCGACACCGGCTCCGACGGCAACGCCGCCGTGACGAGGGGGGACTGGGCCGGCTTGTTCTTCACCGCGAATTCTTCGGGGAGCATCGATCACGCGATCGTCCAGTACGCGGGGGGAACGGCGGCCGTCGCCGGGCAGTTCGACGGTTTCAATCCGATCGCGATCCAGCAGGCGGATGTGCGGGTGGCGAACTCGCTGTTCCAGAACAACGCCGGGGGTCTCGCATCCACCAACCGCGACGGTTTGCAGTCGAACCAGTCCGCGACTGTTTTCGTTCGCGGGGCGCAACCGGTGATCGTGAACAACACGTTCATCAACAACGGCGGCGACGTCATCAGCGTCAATGCCAACGCCCTGAACTCGCTGGAAGTTTCCGACTGGGGCCGCAGCACCGGCACCCTCTCCGCCGCCACCCAGTACAAGAACAACACCGGCCCGCTGGTCGCGGGCAACCGCATGCTGGGGAATGACACGAACGGTATGGAAGTCCGTGGCGAAGGGATCACCACGGAGACCATTTGGGATGACTCCGACATTGTCCACGTGCTGCGTGGCGAGGTGATCGAAGACATCAATCGGCACACCTATGGCGGGATCCGACTCGCTTCGGGGAGTGAGTCGAGCCTGGTGGTCAAGCTCGATGGACCCAACGCCGGCTTCACGGTCACGGGTATTCCCCTCGATATCAACGACCGCATCGGGGGCACGTTGCAGGTCATTGGCTCGGCCCAATACCCGGTGATTTTCACGTCGCTGAAAGACGACACCGCGGGTGCCGGCTTCCAACCGAACGGTCTCCCACTGCTCGACACCAACAATGACGGGAACCTCAGCCTCCCAACCGCCGGTGACTGGCGCAGCCTGAGGCTGTCGCAACTCAGCAATGACCGCAACGCGGCGGTCGCGCTCGAAACCGAAGTCGCTTCGAATTCCGCCGAGCAGAACGGAACTCCCGGGACCGCTCAATTCCTGGGAAGTCTGGCCCCGCAGATGGCCAGCGACAATGTCAACGAAAAGAAGGGGGGGAACGACTACCAGCCGTATGCATACGAAGTGCACGGCATCCTCTCCGCCCCCTCCGACGTCGACGTCTACAGCTTCACGGCGAACAAGGGAACGGAAGTCTGGTTCGACATTTCCCGGACGACGTCTTCGCTCGACACCGTGCTGGAAGTGATCGACGCCAACGGGACCGTGCTGGCGACGTCGAACGATTCGCAGTTGCTCGACCAGTCGGGACAGGCGACACCCCGCCCGCTGATGAAAGACGCGAACGTGGGGGGTGACTTCTACACCACCAATCCGCGGGACGCCGGGATGCGAGTGGTTCTGCCGGGGTCGGCGGCGGTCAACACGTATTTCGTTCGGGTGAAAAGCAACCAGGGACTGACCGCCGGTCAATACAACCTGCAGGTCCGCATCCGGCAGTTGTACGAGGCCCCGGGATCGACCGTTCGTTACGCCGACATCCGTTACGCGACCAACGGTGTGGAGGTTCTGGGTCTGCCAGGACGATCGCCGCTCACGGGGGAAGGGACCGAGGTCCCGGGGAACAATTCGTTCGGGTCGGCCACGAATCTGGGGAACCTGCTCAAGACCGACATGGCGACCCTGAGCGTGTCGGGAACCCTGTCGACCGCCAGTCAGGTCGACTGGTACCGTTTCCAGATGCAGTATGACCTGTTGCA
>JAPLOC010001124.1 GCA_026692825.1 Planctomycetota bacterium
CTGTTCTCCTGGTTGTGGGGCTTGATCACGGGGAAGTCGGGCGGGTCAGGCTCCCGCGACGGTTCCGGTCAAACAGCGGCGCAATCGGGGCGCTCTCGGGTTCGCTTGCGCAGGCGACGGCCCACTCCGCGACTCACTCCCCGCAACTCAACTGCCGCCGGCCCGTATCGCCTCCCCCAGGCGACCGCTGTCTCGATTCGCCCTTACCGTTTCGCGCGACGCACGCCCGATCTAAGAAACTGGTTTGACTTCAGCGGTGACGTCAATCCCCAACGCCTCGGGCGATTCCAGCTCCCCCCGCTCGCGACGTCCGATGACGTGGCCCGCTGGTTGGGAATCACTACGGGCGAGCTGGCCTGGCTCTCGGGACGATTCTGGGAGCCTTACGCGCCAGCGACAATCCAGCAGGCGCATTACCACTTTGTCTGGATC
This sequence comes from Planctomycetota bacterium, assembly GCA_026692825.1. Lineage (GTDB taxonomy): Bacteria > Planctomycetota > Planctomycetia > Planctomycetales > Planctomycetaceae > UBA10511. The sequence goes on from JAPLOC010001124.1 coordinate 433, forward strand.
AACAAACGGCGTGGCGGCCGACGATTGATTGAAATCCCCAAAGCCCGTCTCCGAGCCGTTCAGGATCGGATTTTGCGTCAGATTCTGGACCACATCCCGGCCCATTCCGCGGCGCACGGTTTCGTCACGGGGCGATCGAATCGTTCGAATGCCGAACCGCACGTCGAACAGAATGTCTTGCTCAAACTCGACCTGAGGAACTTTTATCCCAGCGTTTCGTTTTCCCGCGTCGTCGCGATCTTTCGCAGTCTGGGGTTTTCGCGCGAGGCCGCTGGCTGGTTCGGCCGGCTGACAACCACCGCCACTCCCAAGTCGGCACTGACCTCTGGGAACGAAGCAGAACATCGCAACTTTTTACGCCGCCATTTGCCGCAGGGAGCCTCCACGTCGCCCGCCCTGGCCAATCTCTCGGCGTTCGTTCTGGATCTGCGGCTGTCCGGGCTGGCCCGCAGCTTTCACGCGAATTACACCCGCTACGCCGACGATATCACGTTTTCGGGGGATGAGCGGTTTCGTCGAAGTATCGCGGTGTTTTTACCGCTGGTGCGGCAGATCATTTCGCAGGAACGGTTTCAGATCCACCCTGGGAAGTTACGGGTGGAACGGCGGAGTCAGAGACAATCGGTCACGGGGGTTGTCGTCAATGCGAAAACGAACATTCGTCGCGACACCTACGATCGGCTCAAAGCGATTCTGACCAACTGCGTCCGCTTCGGACCGAGTTCACAAAACCGCGACGGACTGCCCGAGTTCGCGAGCCACCTGCGGGGCCGAATCGCCCATGTTCAGTCGCTCAACGCGGCACGAGGCGAGAAACTGCTGGAGATTTACACTCGGATCGACTGGAGCCGGTGAGGGGGCGAAGACCTGCCGCGAGCGAGGGACTCAATGCCCATTCATGGAAACGCCAGCAACCGTCACGCGTCGGGTGATACCGAGTTCGGCACCAATTGAGACTGTTCACCACACCATTCGCGGCCACTCGTTCACCGATCCCGATCCAGTCGCTATAGTCACCAACCATCCGTGTTCGAACCGTCTTCGTACCACCCATTTCCGCGACATTCCAGCCCACAAGTCATGGCCAACGCTACCCAGGTTGTTCACAACGTCTTTTTCACTCTCCACGATAACTCTCCCGAAGCGTGTCAGCGAC
>JAPLOC010001125.1 GCA_026692825.1 Planctomycetota bacterium
TCGTGTGTTTCGTGCCTTTCGTGGTTCCGATTGTCCGTCAATTCACGAGCAAACAACGGACTCGGTCATCGCAGATGCGAAATCGTCCGGCACAGCGTCAAATCGTTCACTCACGGTGTGAGCAGAGATTGGGAACCACGAAAGGCACGAAATACACGAAAAAAACCGGAAAAAGAAAGGGGGTTTGAGGCGATTTGCGCTGTGGTAAGCGTCTGGTGAACTCTCCTGGTACGCCTGAATCGCCGCCTGTGGCACCCCAAGTCGCGTGAAACCGGGCCGTTGTTTGAAAATAGACTTTTGTATCATGTCTTGTTATCCAAATAACAAATCTAAGCGACCATCGGGGGGAATGTGCCCAACCCTACACCCACGCCTAAAACAACTCCGTCAACGCCCGCCCGTCCACCAGGCGGTGCGGTCGATTCAGCGGATCGTGAATCTCGGCGTCGGGAGAGATTCCGAGCGAGTGGTAGACGGTCGCCAGCAGGTCTTCCGGCGAGACGGGGTTGGTTTTGGGATAGGCGGCGTCGCGGTCGCTGGAACCGAGTACGGTGCCGCCACGGATGCCGCCCCCCGCGAAGCACGCCGTCTGGCAGGCACCCCAATGGTCTCGTCCCTGGGCCGCGTTCAGTTTGGGAGTCCGGCCAAACTCGCCCCACATCGCCACCATGGTCTCGTCGAGCAACCCGCTGGATTGCAGGTCGTCCATCAGGGCGCTAAATCCCTGATCGAGCGACGGCAGGCAGTAGTACGCCTTGAGCATGTTGGTGCCGGTCAGTCCTTCGAAGGGACCGTGGTTGTCCCAGACATTGGCGACGTTGCCCCCCTTTTGGATGTACATCCAACTGATCGTCACCAGGCGGACACCTGATTCGACCAGCCGGCGGGCGAGCAGAATGCTCTCGCCGTATTCATTCCGGCCGTAACGGTCGCGAGTTTCGGGGGTCTCCAGACCAAGGTTGAACGCCCGCTTCGCCGTGGGTGAAGAGAGCATGCTGAACCCCAGTTCGCGGTAACTGTCGAGTGACTTGGCACTGCGCTCGGCCTGAAACCGAGCATCAGTTTCTTCCAAGACGTTCAGTAGGCCGCGGCGTGCCAAAAGGCGCGTTTCGGCGAGGTCAGCGGGAAGTGCGATCGAATGGGTCGGTTTTTCGGGAGTCTCTTCGGCGGCGGCGACCTCCATCGGATCGTGCCGGCCCCCCAGAAAGCCGGCGTAGGTCCCCGTATAGGTCGCGCCGTCATGGCCAATGGGGCGGGGGATGGTGACAGCGGCGGGCATCACCCCCATGGGGGTGAAGTACGACACGACCGAACCCAGATTGGGAAAGTCGGTCCGGTTCCGCTGGTTTCTGGGAACGGCCAGCGTGTTGTTGATGCGACCGGTGAGGGTGCGGTAGACGCTCGGTTCGTGGTTGTTGCTGGGATGGGTCACCGATCGCACGAGGGCGACTTTGTCGGTATGCCGGGCGAATTTTGGCATGTGTTCGCACACATCGATACCCGGGACGACCGTTGGAATCGAGCGGAACTGGCTGCGAATCCCTTCAGGGGATTCGGGCTTCATGTCCCACATATCCTGCTGCGGGGGGCCACCCCAGAGGTAAATCAGAATGCAGGACTTCGCCTTGCCATCGGTCATTCGCGGCGAAGGCAACACAATCGGTGACTCAGCGGCGTTTGCCCGGCGAGTACTCTCGCTTCGCAAGAGTTGGGGCAACGTCAGCGCTCCCAGGCCGATCGTGCCCAACCGCATCATCGCATCGCGTCTGTGAAGCATCACACACCTCCCGCAGAGGACTCAAGCGGACGAAGACAATGCGAACAGGTCCATGGACTCCGAAAACCGGTGTCCATGGACCTGTGTTTCAACATTCATCGGCAGTAAAACACGGCCGTGGAACCGCCAGGCGGCCTAGTGGTTGAACAGAAACTCCTTGGTGTTGATCAGCGCCCAGATGATGTCTTCCCAAGCCACTTTCTTGTTCTGTTCGTGCTTCTTCAGGTGGGCCAGAGCGATCTGAGTTTCCTCGGCGTCTGGATTGCGCGAATAGACCCAGCGATACAGCTCCTGAATCTTCTGTTCGTCGGTCCGCTCCTTGTCGTTGGCCAGAAGTGCCGAGCGACCCGAGCCACTGGAAATCTTTCCCTGAACCTCGCTGCTGTTCAGCAGGTGCAGGCTCTGCGCCAGGTTGGCTTCCTGCGATCGTTCGCACTCGCAAGCGGTGTCGGCCTGGGGCTGACCAAAGACCTTCAAGAAGTAAGGGCCAACCGTCGGGTCGGGCAACTGCATCGCCGACGTTCCCTCGGGCAGGCCGCTGTAACCCTGAGTGGTCGCGGTCACCTGGTGGAGTCCGTCGTACAACGCCTCCGCCTTCAAGCGGCGTGGGTAGTACCGCGAGAAGTTCTGCTTGTCCTTCAGGTTGTAGTCGTTCGGGAGCGAGCTGAGCTGGTACGTCGTCGACTTGGTAATCGTGCGGACGAGCTGCTTGAGGTCGAAACCGCTTTCGATGAACGAGTTCGCCAAAGCGCGGATCAGCTCGGGGTTCGACGGCGGATTGGTTTCCCGCATGTCGTCTTCCGGTTCGACGATCCCGCGATCGAAGAAGTGCTTCCAATAGCGGTTGACCAGCGAGTAGGCGAAGAACTTGTTTTCTTTGGCCGACATCCAGTCCACGAGGTAGTGCCGGGGATCGCGATCGGCGGCGATGTCAAGCGCGGGGGCACCCAGTCCGGTCGGCTTCAGCGACTTGTTGCTGCGGGGGTTGGTGGCCGCGGCCGCTCCGTCGTTGTGGAAGATTCGTTGTTCCCGGGGATTCGCACCATTCTTCCGGCCCACGCGGCTGAAGAACGCGGTGAAGCCGTAGTAATCGTCCTGGCTCCACTTCTCAAACGGATGATGGTGGCAGCGGGCACACTGAATTCGCAGGCCGAGGAAGAGTTGGGCGGTATCTTCGACTTGTTCGTTGATTTGCGCCACTTCGCGGTACCAGGTGACGGTCGGCGTGGTGGTGACGTCGCCCGAGGCGGTCAACACTTCACGAACCATCTGGTCGTACGGGCGGTTCTCGTACAGCGAATCGCGAATCCAGTTGTAGAATTCGTACGTTCCGCGGGTGTCGGTCGGCTGCTTGCGCTTGTTGCGCAACACCATGTTCCA
>JAPLOC010001126.1 GCA_026692825.1 Planctomycetota bacterium
CACTGCGCCGACCGCCTGCGGTGCGCAGCTCAACTCGGTTCCGTCCGACAACACCACGTCGAGTTCGCGGACATGGTCAATCACTTTTCCCTGTCGGACCGAGCGCGAGCCGGCGGAATTGTTGCCGATCATGCCCCCGAGATTCGCCCGGCTGCTGGTGGCGACATCGGGACCGAATTGCAGGCCGTGCGGTTTGAGCGCGGTGTTCAACTGATCGAGAACGACCCCCGGCTCAATCCGCACGAGCTGGCGCTCGGTGTCGATCTCCAGGATCCGGTTCATGTACTTGCTGAAATCGATCACCACTGCCGCGGCGACCGTCTGGCCGGACAGACTCGTCCCGCTCCCGCGTGGCAGAATCGGAACGCCGAATTGAGCGGCGACGTCGATGGTCGCGAGGACATCCTCACGCGATCGGGGCAGAACCACCCCGATCGGCGGGATCTGGTAGATGCTGGCGTCGGTACTGTAGAGCCCGCGTGACATGTCGTCGAAACGGACTTCGCCCGCGATTTGTCGCTTGAGTTCCGCGGAAAGTTCCGCCGACGAGACTTGAGACCGAGTCATTCGGGTTCTGGTTCAGAGGTTGTCGGACTGGTTGAATCGGCCGCAGCTTCTTCGACGTGCGGTTCGTCGTCGGCGGGCCATTTCGGCGATCGCTTTTCCAGGAACGCCGCGATTCCTTCGGGAGGTTCGAGCGTCGCGTAACATCGTCCAAACAGCCGCGATTCTTCCGCCATGAGGTCGGAGAGGTCGAGGTGGTGTCCCTCGGCGAGAAACCGCTTCACTGCGCCGACCGCCTGCGGTGCGCAGCGTTTGAACGTCGCAATGCGGGCGTCGATCGCCGCGCTGAAGTCGGCATCGGCGTAGACGGCGTCGGCCAGCTCGATGCGCAGCGCTTCGGCGGCTGGCAACAGTTCACCTGACAGTATCATGCGACGGGCGGCGGCGGGGCCGAGTTGTCGAATCGCCCGGGCTGTTCCGCCCCATCCCGGGATGAGGCCCAGGGTGACCTCGGGAAGGCCGATTCTCGCGCTCTCAGCGAGAAACCGAAAATCGCAGGCGAGAGAGAGTTCGCAGCCTCCGCCGGCACAGGGGGCGTGGATGGCGGCGATGGTGATCGACGGCAGCTCGGCGATTCGCCGAAACAGCTTTTGGCCGCGCCGCGAGTACCGCCTGGCCGAGCGGCGATCGAGGGCGTTCAATTCGTGGAGACTGGCACCAGCGAGAAACGTTCGGCCGGTCGCTTCGAAGACGAGAATGCGTGGCGGTTCGTCGTCGAGTGACTTCAGAATCCGGCCCAGTTCCTGGCAGACCGATTCGGAGAGAATCTGAATGCCCGCGTCACTTTCGAAACGGATCCGAACGACGCCATCATCTGGCCCGCACAGGACGACACGGGTCTCACTCATGGGGAGGGCTTTCACGGGAAAGAGAACTTGCGGAGTGTTCGATTCTAGCAGATGGCGAGTGAAGTCCTGGGCGGGGGATGTGAATTTTTGGGGAATAGGCTCCACCAATCCGAATAATTGACACTTGAATCGTATTATATACTGGGGTATACATAAAATGTCGATTTGAACACGGGAATGAATGTGAAGTGGTCTTCCGTAGGAACTCGTTGTTGGCGAGACGCTCCGCGGCTCGCCTAATCGCACCGCAGGTGCCGGTCGGAAGCGTTGACGGACCGCGAGACCCCAATGTGTAACCGCCAACCAAACCACGTGAACGGACAAAATCCGACGCGACGGGAGGGCGAACGTCCCCGTGAGCCGCCGCTGTGGTGACCCGAAGTTTTGCTCTCGAAAGCACACATGGCCCCACCTCTCGATTCCGATGCCCGTCGACAGCTCGTGCGGCAACTGGCCGGTTCGATCCGCCAGGTGGAGACCGCTGCCGAACTGGGTCGGCGGGAAGCGGTATTGGAAGGAACCGTGCCGCTCCCCGCAGAAGAGACCTCGCCTTTCGAGCGGTTGTTGCCGAACGGGCAATTGCCAGTCGGGGGGTTGCTGGAGGTTCTCGCCGAGGGGGGAGGAAGCGGCGGGGTCTGGCTGGCGTTGCATCTGGCGGTCGGGGGGGGGGCTGTCGTGCTGATTGATGTCGATCACGAACTGTATCCCCCGGCTCTCGCCGGTCTGGGATTCGATTTCACGCGAACCATTGTCGTTCGGCCAAAATCGTTGTCGGAGGGAACATGGGCGTTCGAACAGGCGTTGCGCTGTCCGGGGGTGGGGGCGGTCTGGTGCCGAAATCAGAAGTGGAACGACCGGGTCTTCCGTCGACTGCAACTGACGGCCGAAGCGGGAGGCGGGCTGGG
>JAPLOC010001127.1 GCA_026692825.1 Planctomycetota bacterium
ATGCGGTGATTCAATCTGTCTCCACTCGACTCTGCCGCAGGGCGTCCAGACCGCGGCGTCGTAGGAACGCCGTCCGCCACATTGTCGCGACGACGCTCCGCGGCGTTGCGCCCGACGGCGCAGCCGGCGGCCAGGTCGGTAAACGTCACCCGTCGTTTGACTTCACCGTCGTGCGAGCAGGCGTTTCCGATGCGGCGTTTCAATCTGTCTCCACTGAACTCTGCCGAAGGCTTCCAGACCGCGGCGTCGTAGGAACGCCGTCCGCTACTTGTCACAACCGTCGGGTTACAAACGTTTTACCCGCAAACCCTCCGCCAAATGATCTAATAGGAGTCACACGACGCTTTCCGGGAGGCCGTTCGAGCTACCCGGAGGAGTGTCGGTTCGCTCAGTTCCTGAATTCCCGCGTCTGGATGCGATCATGGATTTGTCATTTGGAAGGATGTTGTTCTGCCTGGGGGTCGTCGGATTCGCATCCGTGACCGTTCCCGGGGCGAGTGCGGTCAAGGCGGCGGACGCCATTCGCACAGAAGTCACGTCGCTCCCCAAGCTGCCCCACCCCCTGCACGAGGCGCTCCAGGGACGCGATTTCGAAGGGGCCGTCCAACAAATCGACGCGCTCCTCAAAACCGATGCGAAGAGCGAGGTTCGGGAGTACTCGCTGTACCTCAAAGGTCTCGCCCTGCATCACCTCGATCGGCAGGAACTTGCTTTGGCGAGTTTCACCGAGCTGGAACAGAAATTCCCCAAGAGCCCCTGGGTCTCGCGGGCTCGGTTTGGTCGCGCGATGGTTTTCGCCAAGGTGCGGAAGTACCAGGAGGCGGCAGAGATCTACAAGACCGAGACGGAACGTCTGCTCTCCGCCGGCCGTCGCGATGAACTGACTGCAATCTACCTCGAATTCGCCGACCGCTACTACACTGGCGATCACGTTGTCGGTCCTGGAGCCGAGAAGGTTCCCGCGTATGCGCAGGCGCTGACGTTCTATCAGCAGGCGCTCACCATGCGGCCGAGTCTGCCGACTCAGCAAAAGATTGAACTCCGCATCGCCCGCTGCCAGCAGGAGACGAATCAGTCGCAACAGGCGATTGCCAGTTATGTGCAGTTCTTGATAGTTCATTCCGGTCCGCGTGTGGTCGCGGCGAATCGGGCATCGGCGGAATTCGAAGTCGAAGCCCGTTACCGCCTGGGACAGTCGCAACTCGCCGCGGGGCAACCGGTCGAGGCCCGCAAGACATGGGAAGACTTTCTGGAGAGTGATCTGGCGAAGAAATCCGGGGGCGACTTCGCAGCAGACGCGGCGTACCGTTTGGCTCAGACGTTTGGCGCGCCACAGCCGGCCACGGTGGGAGACATGGAGCTGGCCGTCGCGCGACTGGAACGGTTCATCAAAGCGTATCCCGAACACAAGCTAGCCGCTCAGGCCGAGTTCGACATCGCCCGTTGCTTCATCACACACAGCCGATTCGAACAGGCGGTCAATCGCTTGAAGGGGCTGATCGAAAACCCGGCGTACGAAAAAGCGCCGCAGGTTGCCGCCGCCTGGAACCAGTTGGGAGTCTCGTACGCGTCACAGAAAAAGTACGACGAAGCAATCGCCGCCTGGCGGCAGTTTCTCGACCGATTTCCTTCCGACTCGGGCTGGAGCGACGTCCAGCGGTTGATCATCGATACCGAGTACTCGATGGCCGAAGAACAACGTCGGACCGAACACTACGATGTCGCCCGCCAGCAGTGGGAGACTTTCTTGAACAAGTACCCGCTCGACGCTAGGGCGGCACAGATTCTGCTGACGTTTGGTCAGATGAACTACGCGCAGGGGGCGCGGCTACAAAATCCTCCGCCGCCGGAACGGGCGGACCTTGAGCCGATCGCCGCAGACCCGGCCAAAGCGGCCGAGTTTTTTGAAGCCACCATTGTCGACTTGCAGAAGGTGGTCTCGAAATATCCCGGGACGTCTCAAGCGTCGGAAGCGGCGCTGATGATCG
>JAPLOC010001128.1 GCA_026692825.1 Planctomycetota bacterium
CGAAGGGTGGTTCGGCTCGCGTCCAGCGGTAATGCCAGCCGTCAGGAAGCGGTAGCCGATTACCGCTTCCTGACGGGTGCGGCTCGGACTTGAGGTTCTATTCTGCGACGTGCTGAGGATCGTTCTCGATCGGTGTCGACAGCAGATGCGCCAACCGCAATTCCCGCAGCATCGACCGGTTCTTGACATGATGCGCCTGCATCCGGGTCAGAATTCCGTCGAGCATTCGGACCGCGCTGACGACGTGCGGTCCTTTGTTGAGCATGACACACTCGGCACGCTCCCCCATCGCTGCGTCGGTAATCTCGGCACGTGATGGAATCCCGTCTTTGGCGAGCATTGTCCGCAACTTCACGGGATATTCCCGGAATCCTCGTTTTGGCGTCCCGTCGGTTGCTCCCGAAGTGAGTTCCCGAACCTGATGTTCGGGTTCCAGCGCAACGAGTGCCGACGTCGGCTCTTTCGTCAGTTAAAAAAAAAAGACGCTGGAAGATCGTTGATTTCGACTCCTTCACGGACGAACGGCCCCCAAATCTCAAACGTTGACGCGGTAAAAATTACAGAACCGCACAGCCAAGAGACGGACGATTTCATCGGAGTGCTCACTGAGTTCGGTCCAGCGATCCAGAAACGCGTTTCGGACCTCCTCCCGCACCTCCTCCGTCAATCGAACGAAAGACAGTTGGTCACTCAGGCCACGCAATGCCTCGCGCAGATCCTCGACAGTTTGGACTCGCAACCGTCTTTGCCAAGATTTCAAATACAACCCGCGCGACGTCCAGTAGCATTTCACGAGCGTGCCGCGATAGCGGAACTCTTTGAGCCGCGGAAGCCCCGCTTCGAATTCCTCGACAAACAAGAATTCATCCAAGGTGCGGCCGCAAAGAAACTCGTCGAAATGGACGACTTTCCCTCCCCCAATCGTTCCCGCCGCCGCCCGCACCTCCTCGCGAATCAGATAATAATTGGGCACCAATCCAACCCGCACGGCTGGGCAGATCAGAATCTGGTCGATCCGGAGCCTGCGTCTCGTTTGGGTGACATACAGACTGACGACGTCAGACATCACGTTCTTCCGCCACGAGCCAGCGTAGTAGAATCGTTTGGAACAATCACGATCTGGCAGGCGCGCGGAACGCGACATCCGCTTCCGCCCCTTTCTCGCCAGCCGAAGCACCTCGGGCCATGGTGCTTTGAGCAACCGGTTCAGTGACAACCGCCGCTCGAATGGGGTTCTCAATGTGAGCGATTCTTCCCAGATCGACTTCCATTGGTCCATGCCGTAAATCCTGTCGAATGTGGAAAGCAAGCAGGTCCGGGGCATACTCGTTGGAATTCGTATCGGAAACGGTTGCTTGCGCGAAGCGTTAGCCCAAAGACGGGTCACGCTGATCCGACCCAACCGCCGGCCGCGCCGTCGGGCGCGACGCCGCGGAGCGTCGTCGCGACAGGGACGATCCACTACTTTCCCTTCTCGACAGGCTTCTCACCGTTCAAATGGCTGCGCACATCCTCCACCGATGCGCTCCGGCTGATCACCTTGCCATCGGGATCCACCAGAAACATCGTCGGCAGGGTGATGATCCCGAACTTCCGCGCGGGGGCGCTTTCCAGTCCCCCCACTTCGTGAATCTGGGGCCAGACAATCCCGCGTTGTTTAATGAAGCCATTGACAACCTCGGCTTCAGGATCCAGATTCACCCCGAGGATCTCGAATCCTTTGGGGCGGTGTTGTTCGTACAACTCTTTCAGGGCGGGCAGATCTTCCGCCGCTGGCTTGCTGCGCGTGTCCCAGAATACCACCAGCAGTGTCTTTCCCTTGAAC
>JAPLOC010001129.1 GCA_026692825.1 Planctomycetota bacterium
ATCCAGCCACTGCCGCACAAACGGCGTTCCCTCAGCCCAGCGACGAGTCATTGGATCACTTCCTTGTGTTCCTCAACGGACGTGCGAAATCTACCCTACCGCTTTCACTCTGCAAAGGCCAATTCTAGCCGCGAAGCGGGCCGTTGTTAAATTTTTCGGTCCGTCCGGCCATTACTTGGAAATCCAAAGGAATTCCGGATCCGCTGCCGTGGCGTCAATTTCAAGCCAGATCCGCAGGCGAAATCGACGACCGGTACGGCAGCGCCGGGGGACGAATTCTTTGCCCCGGTGCCCGGAAATCGCAGCGGGCGTCCAACGGGGCCAGCTCGCTGCGGCGAGCCGCCTACGGGGGTTCAGGCGATCTCGAAACGAAATCGCCCTTGGCGGGCCGCCGCGAGTTTTAGCACCCGCTTGAGTTCCCGCAGCTCCGTCGCGATTTCGTCGGCCATCTCGAATTCCGCAGCGTACTCGGCGTTCCCTTCGATCTGTGCCAACAGCGAAGAGACACACTCCAGTCCCTCTTCACACGGAAACCACTCGTCAAACGGCCCCAGCCGCTCGGCGAGTTCTTCCGGATCGCCGTCGAAGTCTTCCGGAACTTCGCGATTGTCGGCGAATGACGACAATCGCGGGAGTGTGCATTCGTCGGCGAGATCCTCCAGGATCTCAAGCTCCGCGAGCAACCCTTCGCCGGTGGTCGCACAGCGAATGTCGTCGAATTTGGGCTGAAAGACCGGGATGATTCCAATGCTCATGTTATGCCAGCAGCTCGCGGACGTCGGCGACCGCGCCGGTGATCGCCGCCGCGGCGACCATCGCCGGGCTCATGAGCAGCGTCCGTCCCGTGGGGCTTCCCTGCCGACCTTTGAAATTCCGGTTTGACGACGACGCGCACACTTCGCGACCCACCAGCTTGTCGGGGTTCATCGCCAGGCACATCGAACAGCCCGCCGCCCGCCAGTCGAAGCCGGCGGCACGAAAGATCTCGTGCAGCCCCTCGGCTTCCGCTTGGGCCAGCACCTGTTGCGAACCGGGCACAACCAGAGCCCGGACGTGCGGCGCGACCCTGCGTCCCTTGGCGACCGCCGCCGCTTCACGCAGGTCTGAGATCCGCGAATTGGTACACGATCCGATAAAGGCGACGTCGATACGGGTTCCCTTGATCGGCTGATTGTCGTGGAATTCCATAAAGGCCATCGCCTCTCGAATTCCCTTCTGCTCGCCCACGGGCAACTTCGACGAATCCGGAATTTTCTCGGAAACCCCCACGGACTGGGCGGGGTTGATCCCCCAGGTGACGGTCGGCTCGATCGACGCACCATCGAGTTCGACCCGGTCGTCGAACTGGGCGTTCGCCGGTGAGGCGAGACTCAGCCACCATTTCGCCGCCCGCTCGAACGCCTCGCCCTTGGGCGAATGCGGCAAGCCACGCAAGTAGTCCACCGTGGTCTGGTCGGGATTGATGTAGCCGCAACGGGCACCCCCCTCGATGCTCATGTTGCAGACGGTCATCCGCTCTTCCATCGTCATCCGGTCGAAGACCTCGCCCGCGAATTCGTACGCGTAACCAACGCCCCCTTCCACCCCCAGCTTGCGGATGATGTGGAGAATAACGTCTTTTGCATACACCCCGGGGCGGAGTTTGCCGTTGACCCCGACCCGTCGCACTTTGGGTCGGCCGAGCGCCATGGTCTGCGACGCCAGGACGTCGGCAACCTGACTGGTACCGATCCCGAACGCAATGCACCCGAACGCCCCGTGCGTGCTCGTGTGGCTGTCACCGCAGGCGAGGGTGATACCCGGTTGCGTGAGTCCCATCTCGGGACCGACGACATGCACGATGCCCTGGCGCTTGTCGGCGAGATCCAGCAGCGTGATGCCGAACTCGCGGCAGTTTTTTTCGATCGCCGACATCATTTCTTCGGCGAGACCGTCAGCGAAGGGGCGGGCCTGGTTGTCGGTCGGGATGATATGGTCGACGGTGGCCAGTGTCCGTTCGGGGAACAACACCTTAAGACCCCGGTCGCGCAGCATCTGAAACGCCTGCGGGCTGGTGACCTCGTGGATCAGGTGCTGACCGATGAATAACTGGGTCTGACCCGAGGGGAGCGTGCGGACTGTGTGAAGATCCCAGACGCGGTTGAAGAGGTTTTGCGAGCCAGTGGTCGACATGGAACGGCGGCGAGTTTCGAATTGGGGGTGTATGAGTTCAGCAGGTATGATATCGCAGTCGCGCACAATTGCACCAGACCCGCAATTGACCTTTTCGACGATCGTGCGGTAATCTGTACAAACAACCGCTGATGACCGGCGGTTGGCAGGAGCCACGCCAGCCCGACTTCACGCGTCCTTACGCGTGTGTGCGGGCTGTTTTTGTACCGTGACGCGCGGTCTGCCCTTCTTTCTCTAGATTTGGAACCGAACGACGATGACTCGCAGCAAATTCGTGTCGTGGGGATTGATGGCTCTCTTGGTGACGGGGGCGGTCTGGATGTCGAACCGGGCCAGCGACGCCCAGGACAAGGCCGCCAAGGTCGAGAAAGAGGAAAAGGGGGAACAGCCGAAAAAGACCCCAATTCAGCTCTTCATGCGGAAAAAACTTGAAGCGACGCAGAAGGTGATGGAGGGGTTGGCGATTGAGGACTACGATCTGATCGCCCAGGGAGCCAGGCAACTGCGGGGAATCAGCGCGGCGGCGGACTTCGCCGTCGTCAAGGAGGCGCTCTACACCCAGCACGCCGACGAATTCCGCCGGATTGTCGACCGGATGGAGAAGCAGGCGAAAGAAAAACGGCTCGATGGCGCGGCGCTGAGTTACATGGACATGACCATGAGCTGCGTCGAGTGTCACAAGTTCGTGCGGAACATTCTGGTGACGGAAAACTAACGAACCGTCCGTCGCGAAATGAGTTGGACGTCGCGCGCATCATCGCGAATCAGTCCCCGGTCGAACTTGACATTCAATACCATGCGCCGGTATGTATTATGCATCGAGGCGCAAAGTATCGTCTCCTCTGTCGAACCGTTCCGACTCGTCCTCATGCAATCGAGCTTCCTCAACGGCACTGTCGAACTGCTGCTCATGGCGGTTATCGCCGACGGTCCCAACTACGGCTACGAAATCACCCAGGCGGTTCTCGCCCGGTCGGGAGGACGGTTTGACCTCAAAGAGGGAAGTCTGTACCCAGCGCTGCATCGGCTCGAACGCGAAAAGCTGCTGGAGTCGTACTGGACAGAACACGACGGCCGTCGCCGCAAGTACTACAAGGTCACCGCGGTCGGTCGGAAGACGCTCGCGGCGCGGCGATCCGAATGGCAGACGTTCGCCGAGGGGGTCAAGGGGGTGCTGGGGCTGGAAGGAGGCCCGGCATGACGGGGGACCACGAATGGGCCGCCCGGCTTCCCGCCCCGCGCGGCGATGAGCCTGCCAGTCTGCGGGAAGACATCCTTGATGAACTGGCCGACCATCTGGAGTGCGCCCAAAAGCGCGAGCGGCTCTCGGGTGGAGATTGTTCCGAGTCGGCGGTTTGGAAGCGGGTTCGAGAGAGATTTGGCGACCCGGCGGCGGTCGCCTTGACCCTGTGGCGCGACGCACTTTGGAGACGGATCATAATGCAGCGGTTTCTGATTGGGATGTGTCTGTTTCTGGCTCTGGCGTGTGTCGGAGCGATGACGCTGTCGTGGGTCATAATGAATCGACAGCACCTGCTGTTGCTCGAATTGCAGGCGAAAAACCAGCAGGATCTCGAATCGCAACGAAAAATGATCGCCGACTTGGAGTCCCGGGGGCAGTTTCGGGAACAGCAGTGGAAAGAGGAGCTTGCGGAATCGCGACGGATTGAAGCCGACGCGCGGGCGCAGGCGGATCGGGCGAGGGAGGCCGAACAACGCGCTCGGCAGCAGGCGGAACAACAACCCGTTTCCGACTGGAATCCCGTCGAATTTCTATTCGTCGCCGATACCAAAGAAGGCCCACCGTTGGCCGGGGTCAAAGTGCGATTCACGATCAAGGCGCAGGAAACTGGGATTCCTTCACTCCGTGGAGAGTCTGGTCCGGACGGAATCGTGCATTTTCCCCGAGTGCGCTATGGCATTTACAACTTGACAGTGACCGCGCCGAATCTGGAATCCCGTGTGGACAGTATCTCGCTGCAACCAGGCGAAGGACTCAAGCGGACAGTGGTCTGCCCGACGACTCCCCTGGGAAATACTGCGGTCAAGATTCGTGTGGCCTGGCCGGAAGATCTTCCTGTAAACCGGCTCGCTTGTCTGATCGACGCCTCAGAGTGTCGCCACATTGTGGACACGCAGATCTGGTCCGCCAGGTTGAATGGCCGGGATCCAGGGATGGACTCGCGTGGTGGCAATTTCAGCGGCGGTTTTGGAAGAACACCCGAACTTCTGGTTTCGAGTAATGAGTCGGAAAACGTCTGGATGACGCCCTCGATTGCGGGCTCTATGACCGGCAACTCGTCTCGCAATCCTCTGGCGGATACGACCGTTCGGGCGAATTTTCACCGAACATTCCCCACACGTCTCATGATGCGCGCGCAACAGGAACTTCAGGAGCGACTGGGGACGTTTGTCTGGCCCGGTACAGGATTTGAGTTCGCGTCGATCGTTGTGATCGCACCATTCCCGGAGGAACTCGCGGCTGACCCTCGATATCAAGCTCGTCCTGGACAGCCCGAACTTCGCAGTGTCATTGCGCGGTGGAACGGAGACCAGGTTCTCTACCGGTTGCAACCTGCGGAAGGGGATTCGAAAACCGCCAGCTTGTGGATTGAACCGCAGCCCGAAGCGATCGAAGCGGTCCGGACAGCGCTTGCGAAGTACGACGAAATGGCCGCGGAACTGGCACCCGCTCCCGCCGTGCAACCGGAGCAGAATTAGTGCGGCGCGCCCGTGGAGTGCCCAATTGCCAGATTGTTCGTTTCGGACGATTTGGCTTCCGACAGTCCACGGAGGAACCGGGCAAATGTCGCGTTTCCCACGGCACGAAGTATATAATCCAGTCGCGTAACCGCTTCGTGCCGACACTGCTCGGCGGATTTTGAACTGATCGACCTGAGAAAGAGCATGACAGACACGTTCACCCTGGGAGTTCATGGTGCCGCGGGCCGGATGGGGCAGCGGATTGTG
>JAPLOC010001130.1 GCA_026692825.1 Planctomycetota bacterium
ATTCCGTTCGCTGCCGCAACTGCAGTCGACGTTTATCAGACGTTTTTTTGGACAGGATGAAGAGGATGAAAGGGATGAACAGGATTGACCAGCAGTCGACCAACGGAGGACGCCCCTGGATTCATGGAACGCATTGGCAATCCCTTGAAAACCTATCTTCTGCCGGTCTCACGCTTTTCGGACCGCTTTCCCCCTGCGCCCATTGGGTCGCCTCGCCAGATCCATTACACTATCGGCACGTTGCTTGACCCCCCGAACTCGATTTCACCCCGGCGCTATCCACAATCGCGCCCCGAGGTTTGCCTTGACCGCCGCTCTGACGCCGATTTCTGCCGTTTTCGATCGACTTCGCTCCCAGGGCCAAATGGCCTTCATGCCGTTCATCACGGCGGGAGATCCCGATCTGGACTTCACCCGCGACCTGATTCTGGAACTCGCCCGGCGTGACGTTGACCTGGTTGAGATCGGTTTTCCCTACAGTGATCCCATCGCCGACGGTCCGGTGATTCAAGCGTCGTACACCCGGGCTCTCAACAAGAAACTGCACGTCGATCAGCTCTTCGACACCGTGTCGCAGATTCCGTGGAAGACTCTCCCAGGTGGACAGCGTCCGCCGCTGGTCGCGATGGTTGCCTACGCGATTGTGTTCCGAATGGGACCAGCCGTCTTTTTTCAGAAGGCGAAGACTTCCGGGTTTTCGGGCTTGATCATCCCCGACCTCCCTGCGGATGAGGCCGACGAAACCGCCCGACTCGCCCGGGAGCAGGGTCTCGACCTGGTGCAGCTCATCGCTCCCACCACGACCGCCGAGCGGACTCAACGCATCTTCGAGACCGCGACCGGATTCTTGTACTGCATCTCGGTCGCAGGGACGACCGGCGTCCGTTCCTCCCTTCCCACCGAATTGTCGGATCAGCTTCGCTGGCTCAAGTCGCAAACGAAACTGCCGCTGGCGGTCGGGTTCGGCATCAGCCGTCCCGAACATGTCGACACCCTGCGAGGACTCGCCGACGGCGTGATTGTCGGGTCGGGTATTGTCAAAGAAGTCGGCGCGATCACCGATTCAGGCGTCACCCGTGAAGCGGCTCTGGCAAAAATCGGCGATATGGCCGGCTCGATGGTCAAGGCGACGCGCGTCAAAGCGTAACCAGAATCGACTCAGATCGTCTGCCCCTGCAACCGGGCAACCTCGTAGACGTCTTTGTCACCACGGCCCGAGAGACAGATCACGACAATGTCGTCCTTCGATCGCAGGCCGGCGGTCTTGATCGCTTGGGCGACCGCGTGCGAACTCTCGAGAGCGGGAAGAATCCCCTCTGTGCGAGCAAGCAGGTTGTACGCTTCGAGCGCCGCGTCATCGCGGATCGGGGTGTACGTGACTCGCTTGGAGTCTTTCCAGTAGCTGTGTTCCGGGCCGACGCCGGGATAGTCGAGGCCGGCGGAGACCGAATGCACGTCTTCGGTCTGACCATCGGCATCCTGCAACACGTAACTGTAGCTGCCATGCAGCACCCCCTTCACGCCAAAACTGAGCGTGCAGGCGTGTTCGCCCGGCTTGTCGCCGCGTCCCCCCGGTTCCACTCCGGTGAGCGCCACATCGACGTCTTCCACAAACGGGTAGAACATGCCCGCCGAATTCGAACCCCCGCCGACACAGGCGATCACCTCGTTCGGCAGTCGGCCGAGTTGCTCCAGGCACTGGGCGCGGGTTTCGGTCCCGATCACCGATTGAAAATCCCGCACGATCATGGGGAACGGGTGCGGTCCGACGACCGAGCCGATGATGTAGTGCGTGTCGCGGACCGACGACATCCAGTCGCGCATCGCCTCGTTGATGGCGTCCCGCAGAGTGCGTGAACCGCTGGTGACCGGGCGGACCTCGGCTCCCATCGTCCGCATGATGAACACGTTGAGCTTCTGTCGGCGGATGTCTTCCTCGCCCATGTAGACCACGCATGGGAGTCCAAAGTGGGCGCAGGCGGTGGCGGTCGCCACTCCGTGTTGGCCGGCACCGGTCTCGGCGATGACTCGCGTCTTACCCATTCGCATGGTCAACAGTGCCTGTCCCAGGGCGTTGTTGATCTTATGGGCACCGGTGTGCTTCAGGTCTTCCCGTTTCAGCTAGATCTTCGCTCCGCCACACTTTTCGGTGAGCCGTTTCGCAACGTAGAGCGGGCCGTTGCGGGCGGCGGTGTAGTCCTGGGTCAACAGCTCCAGGGCGTGCATCAAAGTTTCGGGGACGAACCGCCTGCCGAATTCACCGAATCGGCCCGCGGCGTCAGGAACCTGGGCAGAGGCACGGAGGGATTCGGGAGCCGCGGTGGTCGAGGATGTCATGGTGTGAAAACGAGTTGCGGAACAGCGAGGGAAGCCCCGGGGATGGGTGATTCTAGCAGGGACAGGAAGGGGGGGACAGGATCCTGAATTCACCGGGCGACCTACCACGTCGGGGGTCAAATCAACACCCTTGAATTTCACAGTGTTTTTCGATAGAATGAACCCACCGTTCGCGATGGACGGACATCGGATTTGGTCATGACAGGCCCCGGCGGATTTCTTTCCGCCGGGGCCTTTTTTGATTGTGTTTTCTCGCCCAGGGTGGTGGGCCAGGTTTAGCGACGCCCCAAGTGACCCGAATGCCACAGTCTGTGCCATCGCGGGTTCCTGGGATCCCCTTTGATGGAGGTTCGTGACCATGTCTCATTCCACAAGCGGCGTTGACGCGACCCAGCATCTCATCTGTGAGGTGTTCGCCAGTCTGTTGGATGCCGGAGCCAGCCAGGTTCGGGTGCGGGTTGTCCTCAAGCAGGGCGCTCCGACGAACGCGTGGTTCTATTCGTATGTGAATCACGACTGGCACAAAGCGGCCCGCATGGTCACCGACCCGGTCCAGGCGGCCGCCGTCAAGGAGCAAATGGAGTTCATCGGCACCAAAGGGCAGGGAGAGGCTTGGCACTGTCGCCAGCACGGGGCGGCGGACATCGCCGACACCGACATCGCCTTCCATTCCGAGAAGATCCACGAACATCTCGGGACCGCTTTGCCGTCACTTTTGCTCGGAATGCTGTTTCGTGATAATCACGATTCACGAGATGACAATCGCCAGGTCCGCCGCGGTTCGGCCGGTCATTGAACCCCGGCGTCAAATTCATCCTGCTACTGCTTCGCTATGAACACAGCGCCCTCGTTGTATCGCATTGTGGTGTTTGCGACTCCTGAAGACCGGCTGGAGGTCGCGTCGGTCTTGCGGGAGTGTCTCTCGTTGCTACCAACCGACGCCGCCATCCAGGCCCGGCTGCTTCCGGGGGTAGTCAACGGTGAATATCCACGTGAGTCGGCCGAGCGCGCCGCCGTCGCCATTTCGGAGCTTGGCCCGCACGCCGAAGCGATTCCGACTCATTTGGTGCCCGTCCTCCATCCGTGCGAAACGCCCCGGCATCTTCGCTGGCCGGTCGGTGAACTCCAGATCGTCGATGCACGCGGCGAGATCGAGCAGCGCATTGCCTGGGACGATGTGGAACTTGTCAGCGTCGGGCAGGTGCCACTCGATTCGACCCGGCACAACACCCCGCGTTCGACTGCGGTGATCGCCGCCGGGCGTCACGTCGTTCCCGAGGGGAATTCGACATCGCCGCTCGCC
>JAPLOC010001131.1 GCA_026692825.1 Planctomycetota bacterium
ACGCATCCCGAGCTGCTCGAGTATCTGGCGGCACGGTTCATGGAAGAGCGGTGGTCTGTCAAATCGCTGTTGCGGTTGCTGGTGACCTCGCGGGCGTTTCAACAGTCTTCGCAGGCTTCGTCGGACGCCCACCGGATCGATCCGGCAAATCTGCTGTTGTCGCACATGCCGGTCCGGCGACTGGAGGCCGAGGCGATTCGCGACGCCACGCTGGCGACGACCCGCCAACTCGATCTGGCGATGTACGGCCCCGGAATCAACGTCTATTACGTCGCGAAAACGGAAGGGGGTGGACCCAAAGGTCCGCTTGACGGTGACCGCAGGCGGAGTGTGTATCTGCGGATTCGTCGCAACGCCCACAATCCGTTTCTGGAGGCGTTCGACGCCCCCAAACCCGCGACGACGCGGGGCAAACGCGACACCACCAATGTCCCCGCGCAGTCGCTGACGATGCTCAATGACCCGTTTGTCATCGACCAGTCGGCGAAGTGGGCGAAGCAATTGGTCGCCGACGGTTTGGCACCGGCCGAGCGCATTCGCCGAATGTATGTGCGCGCGTTCTGTCGTGAACCAAATGCCGCCGAGACGCGGGAAACCCTGGCCTACCTGAACGACCTGATCGCCGAGCATGAAGCGGGCCCCGCCGACGTGGCCAAACAGGAACTTGTCTGGCAGGATCTGGCGCATGCGATCTTCTGCCTGAAGGAATTCGTCTATGTTCACTGAGAGTTCGCGGTTCACCCGCCGGCAGATCCTGAACGGCGCGTCGACCGGCTTCGGCATGGTCGCGTTGTCGGCGTTGCTGGCCGATGGGGCATTGGGGAATGAGCCGGTGGCGGTCGCGGCCGATCCGACCAATCCGTTCGGACCCAAGCCGGTGCAGTTCCCGGCCAAAGTAAAGAGTGTGATCTTCTGCTTCATGTCGGGCGGGGTGTCGCATGTCGACACGTTCGACCCGAAGCCCCGGCTCAAGATCGACCACGGCAAGCCGATGCCGGTCCCGGTGAAGCCGACGATGTTCAACGCAAACGGGAACATCATGATGAGCCCGTGGGAGTTTCAGCCGCGCGGGGAGAGTGGCATTCCGGTGAGCGAGCTGTTTCCGCACATTGGTGCGTGTGCCGACGATTTGGCGGTCATTCGTTCGATGACCAGCATCGGGAATGAACACGCGCAAGCGAACTACTTCATTCATACGGGGTTTTCGCTGGCCGGGTTTCCGAGCGCGGGGGCGTGGATCACGTATGGCCTGGGGAGCGAATGCCGGGATCTGCCGGGGTTTGTTGTACTCGCCAGTGGCGGCGCTCCGCTTGGGGGCATCAACATTTTCGGAAACGGGTTTCTCCCCGCGCTGCATCAGGCGTCGCTGATCGACCCGACCCAGCCCGAACCGTTGGCGAACATTGTTCCCAGGGAACTGGATCGCAGGCAGCGCAGGCGGTTGAAATTCGTCGAGCAAGTCGATCGCGAACACCTGAGACAGCTTCAGGGGGAAGAGCAGATCGAGTCGGCGATTCGGAATTATGAAATCGCGTACCGCATGCAGTCGGCGGTTCCGGACCTGGTCGATCTCGGTGGAGAGACGGCGGCGACCAAGTCGTTGTATGGACTCGATTCGCCGGTGAAAGAGACGGCGGAGTATGGTCGACAGTGTCTGTTGGCGCGGCGACTGGTCGAACGGGGCGTGCGGTTTGTCGAACTCACCTGTCTGCCCCGCCCCGCCGAGCTGGGGCAGATTGGAAATCCGTGGGATCAGCACGGGGGTCTCAAGACGGGGCATGCCGAGATGGCGCAGCAGGTGGATCAGCCGATCGCGGGGTTGATTCGCGATCTGAAACAGCGGGGGCTGTTTGAGGAGACGTTGATTGTCTGGGCAGGGGAATTCGGGCGGACACCGTTCGCGCAAGGGAGTGATGGACGGGACCACAATCCGTATGGATTCAGCGTATGGCTCGCCGGCGGGGGAGTCAAAGGGGGGACGATCTACGGCGCGACCGACGACTTGGGATATCACGCCGTCGAAAATGTGTCGACGGTTTACGATTTGTGGGCGACGGTGCTGCATTTGCTCGGTGTCGATCATGAGAGGCTCACGTATCGCCATGGGGGTCGCGATTTTCGCTTAACGGATGTGCATGGGGCGGTTATTTCCGGTGTGATTTGAGGAGCCGAATTGGCCCCTGGGCGGCCTGAACAAATTGGTGGAGTTTCGGGATCTGTTAATCGCGTGGACTGCTTTCCCAACTCAGAAGAGGATCAACATGGCTCGGCACGTGGAATCAACCCGGTGGAGATGTGGCGTGGCGCGTGGCGTACTGAAGAGTGTCGCGCTGCTGTTATTGGTGGCGGGTCTGGCGTTTGTGGAGATGGGACGCGCGGTCTCGGCAGCCGAGCCGGCGTCGCTGGCGTTTGTTCCCGAAGACGCGGTGTTTGTGGGAACGGTCCGTCCCGCGGATCTGTTGACGCGACCGGAATTGGCTCCCCTGATCAAATCGCTAAAGGAGATGGGAGACGCGAAGAAAGGGCTGGGGGTCGAGATCGACGAAATCGAGCGGGCGACGCTCGTTGTGTACCCTAAGGAAATCGCCCCTGGTCGAAGTGGACCGGAACCGCTGGGTGTCATCGTAGAAATGAAAAAACCGGCGTCGCTGGCAGCGATGATCAAATCCCTGTTTCCGAACGCGGCACCCCAGAAAATCAACGGGCAGACGATCTTCCAGAACAATCCGGGACCGCCATCCTGCTATTACCCCATCAACGACAAATCGCTGATTTTCTCGGGGGATCCGGAGAGCCTGGGGCGGATGCTCGCTGCCGGCAAAACGGGGGCGGTCAAGGCGAAATGGGCCAGTGAATGGAAGGATGTTTCGACTGCGGTCGCGGGAGCCGTCTTTCATGTGGAACCGTTGCGGGATTCGATCACGTTTGAAATGCAGCACGCTCCCCCGGGAATGGCACCGATCGTCGCGATTTTCTCCCCAATGTATTTGAACGCCAATACCTACAAGCTGGTCGTGGGACTCGAAAAGCAAGCCTCAATTGCGTTGACAATCACCGGTTCGAATGACGACGACGGCAAAAAACTGAAAAACACTGCCGACGTCGCGGTCAACATGGCCAATGGCATGCTCTCCCAGGTGAAGGGGGAAGTCGACCGGATACAGGGGGGAGAAGGGGAGATGATGAAGCGGCTGCATGAAACCGCGACCGCGTTTGTCAACGGGGTGAAAGTCACCCAGACGCAGGGCCGGGTCGTCGCGACCGGGTCACTGCCGGCCGCGGAAACCAGCACCCTGGTTTCGCTGTTACTGCCTGCGGTTACCAATGCCCGGGAGGCGGCCCGCCGTGCCCAATCGACCAATAACCTCAAGCAGATCGCGCTGGCGATGCACAATTACCACGATACCTACGGTAAGTTCCCCGCCGCCGTCATGGATGGGCCCGATGAAACTGCGACCTACAGTTGGCGCGTCGCGTTGCTACCGTTCCTTGACCAAAGCGCGCTGTACAACGAGTACAACCGCAATGAGCCGTGGGACAGCGAAGGGAACAAAAAGGTGCTGGCGCGGATGCCCGCGATCTTCCGTTGTCCGACCGAACCCGAAAACTCGACCGACGCCTGCTATTACGCGCTGGTCGGACTCGATACGGTCTTCGTGAATGATCAGGCAATTCGCATCGCCGACATCACCGATGGAACGTCGAACACACTGATGATCGTCGAGGCGAAACGGGCGATTCCCTGGACCAAACCTGAGGACATTCCCTACGACGCCGAGAAGGAGATTCCCAAGCTTGGGGGTTTCTTCCAGGGAGGATTCAGCGCCGCGTTCTGTGACGGAGCGGTACGGTTCATCTCGGAGATGGTCGAC
>JAPLOC010001132.1 GCA_026692825.1 Planctomycetota bacterium
ACCGTGGCTGAAGCCGCAGGGAATCCTTGACGGCGTGGGGGCCGCAGGCCCCGCTTTCGATTTTCCGACTCTCCAAACAATGCCCCTCGGCCGGAGCGCCGCGACGACAGCTTCCCCCCGCGTTAAGGATACGCAGGGGGCGCAGCCGTGCGGCGGATTAGTGTCCGCCGTACCGAGCGACAGCGGAGCCCGGAACAGCCTGACCCGAAGGGGAACGCCCAATTGTCACAAAGTTGAGTGCCGAATCCTACTGTTTGGTCGCGATCGCTAATAAACCGCAGAAGCACTCACACGCCAGTGCACAGGACGCGAGGCATCGTTTCTTGACAACTCAGATATTTTTGGTACTTTGATCGAATCCCCCGCGAAAGTCGCTGGGTCACTCAGAGAAAGCCGACCAACAGGAGTTGCAACGTGAGCGAACTTCAGGGGAAGTGGTATTATCAGAGCTTCTGTCCCTTCGCAGCCGATGTGGACAGAACGAAGTCTCCGCCGGAGTTAAAGAGGCAGGCGCTGATCGCAGGACCATGGACACCAACCTCGATCATGGAGTTTAAGACGGATTCCTCTGGAATTGTATCGGGCACAGCGAAGCTCGGGCCATACGAATTCAAGATCACGGGTTCGGTGAAGCCGGCAGCCGGTAACATTCCTGACGGAATCGAGCTAGTAGTGACAGTTGAGAAGTCCTCCACCGTTTACAATCTGCGAGGCTTTTTCTTGGCGAACAGTGACCATGTTGTCGGGTCTGTCGTTGCCCTCAGCAACGATTTGGGATACCAGCCCGCCGGAACTTCCGGCCCGTTCGTACTCTTTCCGGTTCGAACGTAGTAGGTGGCGTCGCTCCCCGCGATTGTGGACAGTGGCATATCGAACCAGTCGTTCAAGATGAGAGACCTACTACGAGATTTGAAGGCTGCAATTCCGAAGTCGTAAACATCCCTGCTCGTTTGGATGTTTGACATCAATGTCGATTGGGGTCGTCTCCCGTAGCAGGGAGTCATTGAGATTAGATTGATCAGATCGAGATCCGCCCCACGATGTTTCACGTCACCTTCCGCTGCCGACGATCGTAGAGCCTGGTAGTTCGAGGATCTTCGTGGCCCGCCAAAAACTGGATTTCTTCCGGCGAAATACCCTGCGGCAACAAGTCGGTCACTGTCGTCACTCGAAATGAGAACGGCGACAACCGTGCCGGAAGGCCTGTGTCCCGCAATCGCCGCTTGACCATGTGCGCAATTTCATCCGTCGAGAAAGGGCGATTGCCAATCTCTCGTGTGTGACTCGACAGCACGAAAAAGGGCCAGGAGAGAATTCTCTCCTGGCCCAGTCGGGTCGAAATCGCAATCAGGAATTACTCGTCGTCGACCAGCATCGCCTTCATCCAGCTATCGATCACACAGAGTGCGTCGAAAGCGGAATGAGGGAAGAGTTCGTCGCCACGGTAATAATGCCAATGCACTTTGTCCTTCAGCAGGCAGTCGCGGACCTGCCAAAGGGCGTCCCAGAACAG
>JAPLOC010001133.1 GCA_026692825.1 Planctomycetota bacterium
CGCGCTCCCTGTCGCCCGGGCGACTCTTGACCGTGCGGTGGTCGCCGGTCTCGAACCGACAACCGCCGATCGTTACCGCAGACAATTCGGTCTGACGCGGCCCACCGACTCGGCTCCCCGTGCCGCGCAGCCCGAGATCGTCCCCGCCGACGCCGACTGCGTGCGCATGCACACGCTGTTCGCGGGTCGCGAAGACGTGCATGCGCGACAGTGGGCTCGCCAGGGGGGCGAAACCGGTTACAGCCCCGTTCACGAACCGCTGACTCCCGCGGTCATTCGCAGCCATCTGCAAGGGAACCACACGGTCGGCGTCTATGTCTTGCGGCTCGACGCCACCGCGACGTTTTTCGCCCTCGATCTCGATCTTGACAAACAGGCGCTGCAGAAAGCTCGGGGAAATCCCGAATATGCCCAGCAATTGCGCGACGCGCTGCGAGCCGAGGGGTTGCGGCTGCTCGTCGCCCTGCGGGAACTGGGGTTTCAACCGTTGTTCGAAAACTCGGGATACAAGGGGCGGCATCTGTGGGTATTTCTCGAACAACCCGTCGCGGGGGAGGTGCTGCTGCAACTGGGGCGGCGATTGCTGGCGTTATTGGCACCATTGGGCGGTTCCGGATTGCACCTGGAGTTCTTTCCCAAACAGGCGACGCTCAAAGGTCAGGGGTTGGGAAACCTCATCAAATTGCCGCTGGGAATTCACCGCCGAACGGGCTACCGCAGCCTGCTGCTTGATGATGCGGGTGAACCGGCTCCCAATCAGTTGGAAATGTTGCGACACGCCCCACGCTGCCCCCAGTCGGTGCTGTATGCGGCGATTGAGTCGCTGCGTGACGTTCCCGAACGGGTCGTGGGCGGTGGTGACGACTCTTCGGTCGGTGAGTCACGGGCGAAATCGTCGGGGAGCGACAAGCTCGGGGTGACCGGTGGAATGATTCCCGCCCCCAAAGTATCGGCCCCCAAGCCTCCCGCGTTGCCTCCCGTCTGGACCGAGGCCGATTTCGAGGCCGACCCGCGCGTGCGGCACCTGCTGGCCGAGTGCCCGGTCTTGGCCGAACTGAAACAGATGGTCGACCAGCACCGCCAACTCGGGCACGAAGAGCAACTGGTACTCATTCATTCTCTGGGCCATCTTGAAGGGGGACCACAGGCGGTCAACCATATGTTCGCCAAGTGCCTGGACGTTGGCCCCGAAAAATTCATGAAGGACCGCTTGAAAGGGAGCCCCGTGTCGTGCCCCTCGATTCGGAAAAAGATCCCCCACGTGACCCGCCGGGTGGCGTGCAACTGTCCGTTTGAATTCGCGGCCGACCGCTACCCGACTCCCGTGCTGCACCTGTTGACCTTGCCGGCCGACCAGAGCTTGCCCGCGCCGGTGCCCCGCTCCGACGACCTGGCTTCTCTCGCGCGACGTTTCGGCGTGCTGGAACGTCGCAAGGCCGAAGTGATCGCCGAATGGCAGGAACTGAGGCGACTGCTGGTTGAAGCGATCGCAAGGCATCCCGACCGGCAACTGGCGTGCGACGGTGGGACGTATCGAGTGGAGTCGCGCGACGGCGTCGACGAGTTGATCTGGACGGAGGTTGCATGCACGCCCTCGTCCTGACCGAACAGGGGACGGAACTTCGCGCCGAGGGGGATCTGCTCATGGTCGCCCGCGCCGGGCGTGCGATGCGTAAGGTGCGCGTGATTGACATCCAACAGGTGCTGATCATGGGACGTTGTGAAGTCACCTCGGGCGCGATCGCCCTGGTCGCCCGCCGCGGGGTCGATCTGGTCTGGCTCACGCAAAACGGCCGGTTTCGGGCCCGACTGGCGAC
>JAPLOC010001134.1 GCA_026692825.1 Planctomycetota bacterium
TCCCGTCGGCGCAGAAAGGCTGGGATTGCCGGGGGCGATTTTCAACTGGGTGACGGGTCGCCCCAAGTCGGAAGTGCTGCGCGAAGCCCTCAGGGGCCTTCGCGATTACGAAGGTTTCAGCCCCAGCTTTGAAGACGATACGTTCCGCGGGATTGACAATCAGGTTCCGCCGGAGGTCAGGTTCGTCGTCACCGGACACACGCATCAAGCCCGCTCATTGAATCGCTACAACGGCAAAGGACACTATTACAACTCGGGAACCTGGGTGCGGCTCATGCGATTGGACAAGGAGATACTTGACGACGCCGCCAAGTTCGAAACGGTCTTCAAACTGTTGGGGAGCGGCTCGCTGACCCCTCTTGAAACGGCCGCCCCCCCGTACGTGAAGCCGCGGCCGTCGGTGGTGTGGTTCAAAATACGCGACAACCAGACGATCAAACACGGCCTGGATGAAATCTACGTTGACGGGACGGCTTGGAAATCGAAGCAATTCGTTTGAGTTGGACCCATCCCGTCGCAGCCCCCCGCTCCTCGTTCGAAAGTTCCGCCGCATGACACCGTCAATTCGCAGGGTCACGCTGGAGATCCTAAGACACGGCCCGGCGCACAACCAGTTGTTGTCGCCGCTGACGCAGTATCTGGCCCTCTGCGGCAATTTCGGGGCCGTCTCGGTCCAAGTGCCGTTTGAACATGCGCAGTTTCGAGCCCGGTTGCGTCCGCTGATGTACCAGGAGTCGGAACGCCTGCGGCAGTTGCAGGTGCGCGAGATCGGCTGCGATCTGCGAGACATACTGGCGAAGGTCCCCGGCTTGGTCGCCGCACTGGCCGAGGCGCGCGGTGCTGGCCAGAGCGTCGATGCGTACTCGGACGACGTCAATATTCGAACCGCCGAGGCGGCCAGACTCCGCGGGGATGAACCCCAGTCGTTGACGCATTTGGAGTTGATTCTCTCGGCGTCGGAGCTGGCCCTGCTGCCGTTTGAGCTGGCGGAGGCCCCGGCGGGATTTCCTGGGGCGGGAAAACCGTTGATCCTCCAGTCGCAAACTCCGATCTGCCTGACTCGTCGCGTCCGGACGAACGACCGCCCCACAGTCCGCTGGGACAGGTCTCCGCGGATTCTGTTCGCGGCAGCAAATCCCGGCTCGACAATTCCGCTGCAGCAGCACGTGAACGCGCTGGTGAAATCGCTCCAACCGTGGATTGACCGATCCTTGGTGAGCGAGCGCGGCGAGTCCGAAATCTACAAAGACCATCTGACCATTTTGCCGCAGGCGACTTGGGAATCGATTGACCAGACGATTGCCGACGCGATCGACAAGCCCCCCCATCGTCCGTTCACCCATGTGCATATCCTGGCGCATGGCGCGGGGTACATCGAAGGGGGCGATCCGCGATATGGGGTCGTTTTGCATGACGCCAAGAATCCGGCACAGGCAGATATCGTTTCCGGGCAGAGGCTCGCCCTGGCGTTGCGGGCGCAAGGGAAGACAGGGGACTCGGAATTCACCTGCCCTTCGGTTGTGACAATTGCGAGCTGCTACGGCGCGCAGCAACGGTCAGTCATCGGGGCGGGGGCGAGCGTGGCCCATATCCTGCACGAGTCGGGCATTCCGCTGGTACTCGCCTCGCAGTTTCCGCTGACGTTCGAGGGGTCGGTCCATTTCACCCGGCTGCTTTACCGCGGATTTCTGCGGGGGCACGATCCGAGAATCCTTATCATCCGATTGCGTCGTGAATTGAGCGGACTGTATTCCAATTCGCACGATTGGGGGGGAATCGTCGCCTATGCCGCTCTGAGCCGGGAACTGGAACCGCAGTTGCGCCGGCTGCGCTACAACCAGGCGAAACGCAGCATCGCCATGGCGTTCGATCGCTACGATACGATCATCAGCGACCGGGAGGCGTCAAAACTGACGGCGCACAATTCGAACGGGGATGAAATCGAACGTGTGGAGGAACTGCTGAATTGGCTTGACGGTTCGCGGCGGCGATTAATTCAAGTCGAGAAGGAGAGTTCGGGCGAACAGAATTCCCATGTGAACGGCCTGCTGGCGGGAACCCGCAAAAAAGAAGCCGAGATCGAATTTTACCGGATTTTCAAGGTCCCGGCCGATGAACAGAAGGATCCTGCCGAAACTCCGAAGAATGTTTTAGAACATCGCGAGGCGCACATGGGGCCGGTGTGGAATGCGTTGCGCGACGCTCGCGAATACTACCGCGGCGCATTCCAAGCCGACCAGCATTCCACGTGGGCGCTGGTCCAGGAACTGGCGATCAATCTGGTACTCAACGATGCGTGCGAATCAAGAAATCTGCGACTCTGGAAGTTGGCGTACCATTCGTCGATGTGGGATCGGAACGATGCCGATCTCAATCGTCGCGTCTCGGCACACAGCAATCTGGTCGAACTTTACTTGCAGGCGAAGTACTTGGGTGCGCCGTTCGGCACGAACTCCAGAAAGCCGGAACAGCGCGCGAAGCAGCATCTCACGAAACTATTGGGATTGGCGAACGCGACGCACCGGGAATTGAAGTCGCTCCGTCGGCAACTCCAGCGATACATTTCGGTCTTTCCGGTGCTGCAAAAAGAGCCGGGCGGGCGCAATTCGCCTTTTCACAAGATCAAGAATCTGGTGGAGGAATTGGTGGCTGCGATCGATGCGGGATGCGGACGATAGACTCCACCCGAAGTTGGAAGTCATGCTCGTCTTCAATTCGTCCTACGAACCGACAAAGGGGTCCGGTCTTTTTGTTTTTTCTCGCCTGCGTCGTCGCGACATGGGGCGGTCGGCGAGTGCGTTTGGGATTCGGTCCAGAAATTCTCGCGAACGAATTTCGCGGCGGGCGTTTGGTGATACCGTGAGCGGCACGCATTGAGACATTTCGCGACCGTGACCCCTGCCCCTTTGCGGGGCCGGTGAATGAGATCGAAGGCTAACCCCGGGTGCCCGCCCGGGGCGAAGACCCCTCGCCGGCTCGTCCGGCAGGTGAA
>JAPLOC010001135.1 GCA_026692825.1 Planctomycetota bacterium
GATGAGCGGGCGACGTGGGCGTTGGGTTTGTTCAAGCCCGGCAACAACCTGTTTGGTTACGGTGCGGAAGCGGGGAACTACTCGATCACTGGTCGTGCGACCTGGTTGCCCTGGTACGTGGATGAAGGACGCGGCCTGTTGCACGTTGGTGCCAGCGCCCGGCAATTGGGGCTGGAAAACAGTGTGACCCGATTCCGGACCCGTGGGCCTGAACGCGCCGGCTTGAGTGCCAACTGGCCACTGTTCGGCGACACGGCGGTCGTCGAAGGGGACAGCCAACAGTCGTACAATTTCGAACTGGTCGGTGTTCTGGGGCCCTGGTCGTTCGTCGGCGAGTACCTGTTCAACTTCGTCCATAACGCGTCCCGTTACAACCAACCCACCGTCGGAACAATCAATTACAACGGTGGTTACGTCGAGGTTCTGTACTTCCTGACGGGGGAGTTCCGCGAATACAAGAGGTCAACGGCGGTCTTCGAACGCGTGATTCCCAATGAGAACGCCTTCCTGGTCGACTCAGAAACCGGCGCGTCGGCGGGTCTGGGGGCCTGGCAGGCGGGCGTGCGGTTCAACTACCTCGACTTGAACGACAAGGGGCTGAACGGCGGAATTCTGAACGACGTGACGATGGGCCTCAACTGGTTCCTCAACCCGAACATGAAGGTCCAGTTCAACTACAGCATCACCGATCGTCAGTCGGTTATTGCCAAACACGATGGCACAATTCATGGTTTCGGTATCCGCCTCGCCCACGACTTCTAATCTCTCGCCGGGTGGCCTCCGTCCCGCGGGGGTGACTCACTCGGAACACCACGCTGCGATTCTGAATTGATCCAACCCAGGGGAATTCCAATGTTCCAAAACTCGTTTCGTCGGCTGGCGCGGTATGCGTCGGTCGGTCGTGTCGGACTGCTGACGCTGGTTCTCACATCGTCTCTCGCCGCCTTGTCGCAGGCGGGCCTGTTCTGCGACCAATGCTGCGAGAACAGTTGCGATCCCGATGGCTGGTGCGCGACGTGCCAGCGGGTCTGCGAAGACAAGACCACCAAGAAGTGGGTCTACTGGTGCCGCGAGAAACAATACTGCCTGCCTTGCTGTCCGCGACTCTTCGAATCGGAAGAGTGCATGGAATGTGAATGCGAACCGCGTGTGAAGCGTGTGCTGATCAAGAAGCAGGTGAAAGAGACCAAGCCGCACCTGTCGTGCAAGCTGATCAAGCCGGCGAAGGCCGCCCCGGCTGAGAAAGCGGCCCCGCTGCCTCCCGCTCCCGCTGCGGACAAGCCCCCGAGAACGGCGCAACGCGACATCGACGTCACCCGCACCAGCGGCCGACGCCCGGTTCGCTGATCTCGAAGATCGGTCTCGGCGACGGGATCGACATGGCCAGGACTGCGGTCCGGTCTCAAGTGCCCAATGCCCCAGGTGAATCTGGATCCGCGTGATCCCGAGCCACGTCTGGGGCATTTTCGTTTTCACGTTCTGAAAACCGGAATTGCTCAAAATGGAAACAATC
>JAPLOC010001136.1 GCA_026692825.1 Planctomycetota bacterium
AGATCGCGGTCCGGATTTTCTCCACCGCCATTAGAAACCCGTTGGCGATTCCGTCCGCTGTCGTGATCGTCCCCTCCAGCATGTCCGACAAGAACTGATTCCAGACGCCTCCCACACGCTCGCGACCAGTCGCCCAAATGCTGCGGAGTGTGGCCCACAACACCTTGGCGGCGGACTCGACGTCCCCGCGGGCCAGAGCGTCACTCATCGCGCCCCAGCTCATTTTAACTTGCGTGCTGAGATCACCGAACAAAGAGACC
Source organism: Planctomycetota bacterium (assembly GCA_026692825.1). Taxonomy (GTDB): domain Bacteria; phylum Planctomycetota; class Planctomycetia; order Planctomycetales; family Planctomycetaceae; genus UBA10511. The sequence continues at coordinate 261 of JAPLOC010001136.1, forward strand.
AGATTTGCGACGGCGTTTTGACCTGCCGTTGTGGAAGATGCGAACCAGTACACCAGGCCGACAAGCGCCGCCGTGACAAGTCCCAATGGCGAGAGCAGAAATGTCACTCCAGTGCCAATAGCACCGACCAGAGCCACAAAACCCGATAGGACCATTCCCAGAGTTGTAACCGCCGTTGACGCGATCGAAAACGCCCCTCCCAATGCAACCAGGGCGATGCCGGCGACAACCGCCCCGGCCGCCAACTTGGCTGCCAATACGATCGCTCCCCGGTTGATCCGGATCCACTCAATGACTTTGGCCCCAGACTCCGCGGCGCTGGTGGCCAGTTCGGTCAATGCAGGGGCGAGCGCCGCGCCGATCTGGTTGGTCGCGGCTTTTGCCACGGCGATCAGTTCGTCGATCGAGTCGCCCAGAGCGTCGGCCGCCTCGGCGTCTTGGGTCGACATGACAATCCCGAGCGACTTGGCCCGAGCCTCGAGTTCGCCCATGTTCTTTGCCAGGGGGATCAAACTGGTTCCCGATTTGCCCCACAACCCCATGGCGTTGGCGGCTGCTACGGCAGGATCCTTGATCGCGGCGACCCGCTTGGCAATCTCGCGAAACTGATCCTGGGGCTTCAGCGATTTGAGTTTGTCGGCACTCAACCCGAGTTTGGCGAGAGACTCGGCGGCCCCCTTGTTTCCTTCGCGGGCCTCGGTGATCAGCTTCGAGGTTTTTTTGAGTGCCGTCTCCAGATCTTCGAGACTCGATCCGGTCATCTGCGCGGCGAAACCGAGACTGGAAAGCGACTCCACATTTGCCCCGGTCCGCGCCGCCATGTCATTCAGGGCACTTCCTGAATCGGCAAACGCCCTGGTAGCCAGCAACAGCGGGGCGATTGCAGCGGCCCCCGCCATAATCGTGCTTTTGCCGACCGACGTGATCGATTTCCCCCAAGAGTCAAGCCGATTCGACGCATCGCGCAGCGTCTTTTGGAGCTTTGCATCGTCCCCAAACAGCTCGACGAACGCCCGGCCGGCCCGAATTCCCTTACTGCTGCTGGCCATTTATCGCACCGAAGCGGGGTTCTGAGGCGGAATCATCGCCTTGAGGAGGGTAATGTCATTCACCGGGATGGCGTCTGACTGGTGGCGGTCCGATTTTGGTTTGCGTAACCACTTTGGGAAAAAATCAGCAGCGGTTGTGAGTTTGGTTTCGTCGGTACACTGGGCGTTGTGCAGGTAGGAGACGATCAGCGCGGTCTGATTCCATTCCAGTTGCGCTCGACCCTTGACCATGTCGAGCAGCTCCCGCCACGTCAGGGGGTCGGGATTGATGCCGACGATTCCCGCAAGGTTGTAGATTGTGGACCAGGGATCGGACTCACCGCGCTCAACACCTTCTGCGCCAGGGCCTCCAGATCCTCCGCTTCCATCCTCACGATTGACGCGTTCGCCGTCGTACGAATCGCTTCGGCCGAACGCTCCAGAGCCGTTACCATCTCCGGACGGCCCAGGTCGCGGAAAAAATCGGACAGCTCTTTCTTGAGGGCGGTTTGTGCCGCTCGCGCCTCCACCGCGCCGAACAAGTCGGCGAAATCATCCTCGGACAATCCGGCCTGTTCGACCTCCACACGCATCAGATGGAATACGACCTCCAGACACCAGACGGGATCAGCCTCAATGCGGACCGCCAACGAGGGGGTTCCCTCGTCAATCCGCAGGAGATCAACCCGCAGCG
>JAPLOC010001137.1 GCA_026692825.1 Planctomycetota bacterium
ACACCAACACATTCGTGTTCGGTATGGGTCCCGTCCAACACGGCACACTGAAATCCGAGATCGACACCACCATCGTCCCATTACCGGGACAGACCGTCGATCCGTTGCCCGCTCAGGTGGCGTTCCACTCTCCCACTCCCGGACGCCACGCTCCGGAAGAAGCCGACGTCCAGCTTTCCGGCGGAGACCACAAGTCCGAGGCGGGCGAATCCCAAGTGGAAAAAGCGAGCGGCAAGCGATAAGCGCGATTCGCAGGAATCGCGATTTTGGTACGCCGTGGGACGGGATTCTTCAAAGCGCTCGAAGTCGCGGCCCGTCACGGACGGTGTCGAGGAATCGGGAGTTTGTCTGCGGTTCCGACCGGCACCTGTCGGTGTGTATCGGCGAGCCGCGGAGCGTCTTGCCGACAACGAGTTCCATGGAAGTTCCGACGCGAAGAACCAGGGAAGAGGTCCATATTGTGCGGTACACGATCGCCGTCGGACATCCGGCGTCGAGCGCAAAGTGAGAACCCCAGTGACACCCACCAGTCAGAAACAGGAAGTCTCTCTCCATTCGCGGAAACCTCTATTGAAGCAATAACCGGCCATATCACATCCCGTCGATCTAGAACACGGTTTTACTTCCTGGCTGATGAGGGCCCCGCGAAGTCGGTAAGAATTGGGAGATCTGCCACCGCGAGAAATCTTGTGGGCAATCAACAACGCACGCTGAAACGGCGGTGCAGCGGCATTGCCGTCGGTCTTGGGCGGAGAGGCCGGTAACGGGTAGGATCGCCCGGGTAAACGGCAGAATAGGCGATACCGATTTCACGACGCCCGGAGCTGTTCCCGGACTCCGTGGAATTGATCTGAGCCAGACCCTGGTCAAGTTGCTACTCTCTGACACTGTCGGTAATCGTCGAGAAGGGAAGCCGAAGTTCGTTTTGTGGCCCGTGTGCTGGAAGGATGATTGATGGAGACGCAGAAGTCGGTCGCCGTTACGGAACCTGCGTCGGCGCCTCAGCCGGCCGACGGCGAGTCGACGGTTGTCGCGGTGCTGTTCGCGCTCAGCCTCTCGCATCTGCTGAATGACGTAATGCAGTCGCTGATTCCCGCGGTCTATCCGCTGCTGAAGAGTAAATATGACCTCACGTTCACGCAGATCGGCCTCATCACGTTTACGTTTCAGATTACGGCGTCGCTTCTGCAGCCGCTTGTTGGAATGTCCACCGATCGCCGGCCGCGCCCCTACTCGCTGGCGACGGGTATGGTGTTCACACTGATCGGGCTGGTCGTCCTCGGTTTTGCGGCGACCTTTCCATTGATCCTCATCGGTTCGGCACTCGTCGGAATCGGTTCTTCGGTCTTCCATCCCGAGGCGTCGCGCGTCGCACGGCTCGCCTCCGGTGGAAAACATGGATTTGCACAGTCGCTGTTTCAGGTCGGAGGCAACGCCGGCTCGGCGATCGGACCGTTGCTGGCGGCCGGGGTCGTCGTTCCCCGGGGGCAACGGAGCATCGCGCTCTTCTCGATTGTCGCGCTGGTCGCGATGGCGGTGCTGTATTTCGTCGGCCGCTGGTACCAGAACCACCTGTCTGCCTTGCGCAAACAGTCTCGCACTCCCGATGCGGGACGCACAACGCTCAGCCGGTCTCGTGTGGTGTTCGCGATCGGCATCCTCATCCTGCTGGTTTTCTCGAAGTACTTCTACCTGGTCAGCATCAGCAGCTATTACACGTTCTACCTGATCGACCGATTCGCCGTTTCGGTCGAGTCGGCGCAGTACCTGCTCTTTGTCTTTCTCGGGGCCGTGGCGGTGGGGACCGTGGCCGGTGGTCCGGTCGGCGATCGGATTGGGTTCAAAGCGGTGATCTGGGGCTCGATCCTGGGCGTACTCCCCTTCACGCTGGTGCTGCCGCACGCCAACCTCTTCTGGACTGGCGTCCTGACCGTCCCCATCGGACTGATCCTGGCATCGGCGTTTTCGGCGATGATGGTGTATGCCCAAGACCTGGTCCCCCGCCGCGTCGGCCTGATCGCCGGCTTGTTCTTCGGCCTGGCGTTCGGGATGGCGGGTATCGGCGCGGCGGTCCTCGGCTGGCTCGCCGACCGCACGAGCATCACTTTCGTGTACCAGGTCTGCGCGTTTCTCCCCGCGATCGGCCTGCTGGCGGGGTTGTTGCCGAATCTGTTGGGTTCACTCGACGCCAGGGATCCCGTCGCACCGGAATCTGTCGCGAATGGTTTGTATGATCCATCGGTCTTCGCCATTGAGACCTCCGGTGAGTCAATTCTCCCATGCTTCGCCCCGCCTTCGCTTCGCTGCTGTTGTTTTGCATTCCCCTGACTCGCCTCGCCTTCGCCTCTGACGAGATCTCGGCCGCCGACTACGAGTCGATTCAGGCGGCGCTCGACGCCAACCCCGGTCGGATGATTTTCGTCCCGGCCGGAGACCATGTCATTACACGCAAATTGCGGTTTCGCGGAGACGGCGCCGGACTGTGCGGTCGGGGGCGAATCATCCAGCAGACTTCCAACGAGCCGATCGTTGAACTCGAAGCAGTCCACGCCGCCGAGATCCGCGACGTGACGCTGACTCGACCCTCAGGAGCGATGGAGACCGAGAATGAGGCGATTCTCGCGATTGGCTGTCGGGATCTGGTAATCGACAATGTGCGTGCGATCGACAATCGGA
>JAPLOC010001138.1 GCA_026692825.1 Planctomycetota bacterium
GCTGATTGACGTGATGACGCAGACCGCAGGCCGGCACAAATTGGTGGAATCGAGCCGGCCTCCCATGCCCACTTCCAGAACGACAACCTCCGCCTGGCTGCGGGCGAAATACAACCACCCGAGCGCCGTCGCGATTTCGAAGTAAGTCGGCCCCAGGTTCCCGGGGAGTTCATCAAGTTCGACCACCACATCGGCGACCGCGTTCACCAGCGAGACGAATTCGACTGCGGAGGGGGGCCGACCGTCGACCGTCAGACGCTCTTCGAATGCGGAAATATGAGGCGACGTGAACAGCCCGGTCCGACGCCCCGACGCGACGAGTATCGAAGCGATCATCGCCGACGTCGACCCCTTCCCCTTCGTGCCGGCGACGTGAACCGCGGGAATCGCCAAATGCGGATCGCCCAGTCGGCGGAGCAGTTGACGCATGCGGTCGAGTTTGAAATCGCCCACCGTGAACTGGTGCGACGACTGGCGTTCGAAATTGACGCGGGAGTACAGAAACTCCAGCGCCTGCTCGTAACTCTCGATTCGGCGGTGCATGTCGGGTGGATGAAGAGGCTCGGGCGGAAGGGAATCACCTCCCGCCACCAGTCGGCCCATGATTCTATCGTCGCGGGAGATAAACGTCAGCGGAGGAGATTGGGTGCGCGAGGGCTGGAGAAAAACCGTGTGTCCGGCGTTGCGGTTCCAACGGAAGTACGCGAAGCTGTTCGCATTCCATCAGCAGGGTCGCGATGTGCAACGCGGTTCTGAACGGTTGTCGAAGCCTGTGGCCCGCCGGCTGGAATCCACGGAACAGCGGAAGCCCTCCTCGGAATATGAGTCTCCCACGGAAGACACATTCCTGTCCACGACGGCGATGCCGAATGCGATGCGCGTCGGGATCGAGTCGGAGCCGAGCCAAGACTTGGGCGGCCCCTCGCGACGTGATTTTCTTAAGTGCGCACTCACCGGGTTGGCGGTCGCGCCGGCTCTAGCTGCCGGTTCGCCCGCGCAAGCCGCCCAGAATGTGGGAGGGCTGATGGCGTATGTCGGGACGTTCAGTTCTCCACTCAGCGACGTACTTCCCACGCAGGTCGACCTTCCACCGGGAAACGGTCGCGGAATCCATCTGTTTCAGGTGAATCGCCAGACCGGCGCGCTGACACCGGCGGGGTTGTTTGAACTGGGGACCAGCCCGAGCTGCCTGGCGGTGAATTCCGCTGGCACGCGGTTGTATTCGGCGAACGAGACCGACCGGGTGGGTGACACGAAAGAAGGGACCGTCAGCGCGTTCGCGATTTCACCCACCGACGGCAAGCTGGAACTGCTCAACACGGTCCCCTCGGGCGGAGCGGGGCCGACCTATGTGAGCATTCATCCTTCGGGCAAATATCTGCTGGTGGCCAATTACTTCGGCGGATCGATCGCGGTGTTGCCAATTCTCGCCGATGGCCAACTGGGAACCGCGACCGACGTCAAGAACGACGCGGGCAAGCTGGGTCCAACCAAGGCGGCCAACGCCCCTCCCGGCAGTTTCGCATTTAGCGGACACGATCGAACGCACGCGCATATGATCGAGGCGGATCCCGCAGGGAAGTTTGTGCTGCACGTCGATCTGGGTCTGGACCAGATCTTCGTCTGGAAGTTCGATGCACAGAAGGGGACACTCACTCCGAGTGAGCCGGCCTCCGTAACACTTCCCCCGGGGGACGGACCACGCCATTTCCACTTTCACCCCAATGGCCGCTGGTTCTACTCCATTCAGGAAGAAGGCTCGACCGTCGTACNNNGACGCGACCAACGGACGGCTTTCTGCGCGGCAGACGATTTCCAGTCTTCCCCCCGGTTTCGCCGGCAGCAATTTCTGTTCGGAGATTCTGGTCTCTTCGGACGGGAAATTCGTCTACGCCGGCAATCGGCTGCACGACAGCATCGGCATCTTCGCGGTCGGTCCCCAGGGGGAGTTGTCATTCGTGGGAGAGGAGTGGACCCACGGCAACTATCCCCGCAGCTTCAACTTCGATCCCACCGGGCGGTTCCTGTATTGTTGCAACCAGCGAGGAGACAACGTTGCGGTCTTCGAAGTGAATCGGCAGACCGGAGTCTTGAAATTCACGGGGCATTACACACCGGTTGGCAATCCCTCGATCATTGTGTTTCTGGATATGTCAAAGAAGAAATGATCGGGTGATACCGGCCCCGAAGCGGACCGTGGGGTTTATGGCCGCGAGGAATACGGCGCTGTGGTCCCCTCACCCCGTTTCACCGTCTTCTGGGACTGATTTCGAACCTCACGAATGATGGTCGTGAATGGATCGCCGTTGAAGCAGACTTCGGTGAAGAACGTGAAGACAGACGAGTTGTCTGTCACGAACATGGGAGCAAGCTGGCCGGCTGTCGTGGTGTAACTGAAACCGCCGAGGATTTCACTCTGGCCGCCGCCACGCGTCTCCAGGAGTGTCCCCCCGCGCTCGGTCTTGTAACCGAGGATCCAGAGTTTGCCCCCATCGTTCAGGATGTGCGTTCCTTCGTTTTCCACATTCAGTTGCCTTCCCCAGACACGTTGCTTTTTCAGTGCCAGATTGTGTGTCACGAAGTCCTCCAAGAAGACTTCTCCCCCCTCTGAGCGAAGCGTCGCGGTGAGATCGCAATCCGAGACACTGCGGAACACAACGGTTCGCCGGGTGTCGATTTCCAGTCCTCCGTTGATGGCGGCAAAATGCTCGAGCGCGATCACTGGCGAAGTGCCATCAACGATCCGGAAATCCGGTTTGATTTTTCCCGGGTAGTCCACCATGCCACCCACTCCCAGGACCCGTTTGACCTCGCCCCGAATCACGACTGTGGACGCAAGCGCGTACGAGCCAGGCAGAAACACAGTCGTCGCGCCCGAGTCGATCGCCTTTTGAATTGCGACCGACGAATCGACCTTGCCAGTCGGGTCCGCGCCGAAACTGTCGACATTGGCCCACATCCGTGGATCGTCTGCCGGACTTTCTGGAGGATCTTTGACGGCAAGCCGCAATGACCCGCGAACCGACGAAAACGGGCTTGTCACGGGGCTTGAAGAATACTCGGCCATCACCGGCCCCGTGGTCAGAGGCTGTTCCTTGTCGGTGATCCGGACCGAGGCAAACCAGTCGGGAGTCGTGACATCGCCGACCGCCCGCGCGTACCCCGACGTTTTGATATCACGCACGAACAGGCGACCACCGTTGTAGTTGATGATCGCCGGCCACTGCTTGGCCCCATCCCGTCCCGTCAAACTGGCGTCGACGAGACACAGCGTGCCATAACTGCGGACCGCGGGAACGGCGTTCTCACTGAGGAAACCTCGAATACTGATTGCCTGACCTTCGTTGTCGAAGCCGAATTGAGACTGACCGCGCAGGGTGATGTACTCAAACGTCTGCCCGTTGACCGCACGGCCTGTACTGATTCCACGTTGAAACCCCAGCACCTCGCAATTGCGTATGAGCAACGGGCCATTCATGTCCCGATGACTCAGATCGAGGCCGACCAGCCCGCTTCCGTCCCCTGCGACAAAGCGACAATTTCGCACCGCACCCGAATTGTTCGAATAAAATTGCAGGCCGATCGCTCCAGGATTGTCTCGCCCGACATCGAACGTCATGTCCTGAACATAATTGTGGAACCAGTCGGCGGACCCAAACCCGCCGCACCACATGATGCTCGCGGGAGATTTCACATCGGTGAACGTGTTGTCCTTCAGACGTATCACAGTTTTTCCGGCGTTTTGCCCCTGCAGGAAGTTGTTTCCCCAGGCCATTTCGCCGGCCGAGTTCACCTTTGACCAGTTGAGGGTCCGGGAAACCAGGTAGGTTCCGTTCGGGAAATACAGAAGTTTGTGTCGCCCCATCATGTCAAGAAGTGCCCGCTGAATCGCATCCGTGTCGTCCGTGACTCCGTCACCCTTGGCGAAATACGGATCGCGGGTGACATCGATCACGGCGGGACTCGCCGGATAAGCGACACTCGTGTTCACATCGAACACGGCACCCGCCGCAGGCAATTCCGCCGCCTCCGTGCCTCTCCATTCGAAACTGAGAAGAACCAGAATCTGAAGGAGAGTTCGACGAATTCGCGAGGAATTCAATTGGCTGTGCGACATCAGGCAGTCCAGACAAAACAGGCGTTCGATGCAGGGGATCGGGAATGCGTTTGCGGACGGCATTTCAACAGGGGGAGGCGAACATTCGGGTGACCTGGTCAATCCTGCTTGTCACGCCACCGCTCGTCGAAAAAACCCGAATCAAGAACTTCTTCTGCGATCCCCACTTCCGGCTGGGACTCTCCCACTTTTACCACGGCCCAGTCTCCCAGCCGTGGAAACACCATGTAGCTGAATCGCAACTCCGCTTCATGGTAGGTGTGGCCGCTGTTGAAAACCACGTAGCGTCCCTGCGCACCGGGTAGCGGATTCGGTGCGATCAGTTCCGGGGCATGATCCGCCGAAACATAGCGTTTGCCCCCCAATCGAAATTCTTCACGCGTCCAATGCAGCGCCAGTTTGGGAACGATTCGTTGGATCCAGAGATTGTTGCCCGGGTCGCCAAACAGAATCAGATTGCAGTTCCGAACGTCCTCGTCTGTCACGTCGGTGTCGTTCTTGACAGGCAAAGTGCCGCGATAGTGCCGGTGCCATTCGTCTGTGAACCGCGCCAGATTCGCTTCCGACCAGTCGCCGATCGCGCGATTCCATGGCTGACCCGTTCCACGAACGCAGAGAAACCTGGTCGCGAAGGCGTCGTCGATCGGCCCCGAGAGACCCGGGCGTTTTCCCGTCAAGGCAATCGCGTCCCGAAGTCCCTGAAACCTCCAGCGTCCTTCGACCCGTTCAAACACGAGTTGCCCCTTGTCAGACTCGCTGGAGCGAGTCATGTCGATTTGCGTCTTTCCAATCGTCACCCGACTTATCGCGATTCCTGCCGGCAGCGAAGCCGGATTCAGCGCGAATCGCGTGATGTTCGTAGGCTCGGCAACGACAATCGTTCCATTGTCTTCAACACGTGCATCGATCTCCGCTCGTGCGTAGTGTTCGTCGAGACCGAGTACCTCCACCCAGAAACATCGGCTGTATTTCAGCGTCCAGGTGACAAAGTGGACGTGCCGTGGCGCGGTGTGTCGTCCCTTGGCTGCGTGGCCACCCAGAAGTCGAAGTTGCTCCGCGATCACCGGAGCCCGCACGC
>JAPLOC010001139.1:0-4684 GCA_026692825.1 Planctomycetota bacterium
TCGCGTGCCGCGACAATCCGCTCGTAGACCGATGTGAAATGGCCTTCCTCGGGACATTGCGCGATCTCGGCCCGGATGGGATTGAGATCGACGTAGACCTTGTAGGCCGCGATCGCCGCTTCGTCGAGCGGACGTATCGTTTCGTCCGTTAAGCTACCTTCGATTCTTCTTCGATGTGTGAGGCTTTTCCGGTTTAGACTGCTCCGATCTCGTGCCCGCCGCATTGTCAACGTTTGTCCTACTTTCGGCGGCGGTGCGTGCGGCCAGGGCTCGCTGCGTTTGCTTCAGTTGTTCGGTCAACAGCTTTTCATCCGGCAGCGCAAGCCGATACTCGCGAGCCAGCACCTTGTTCGGCAGGTTGTCGAGCGAGTAGTGGGCGACGGCTTCGTCTTTCTGAGCGCAAAGAACCAGTCCCACGGGGGGGGATTCTCCCCTTCGTGCGTCCAATGCTCTGTACTTGCCGATCTTCAGGTCGATCACGACCAGGCATCGCAGTCGGCGGTGAAAGAACAGCAGGTCGATCCGATACCACTCGTCGCCAATTCGCAACCTCTTCTGTCGCCCGATGAACGCGAAGTTTTCGCCGAGTTCCAGCAGAAAATCCTCCAACTTGTGGATCAGTGCTTCTTCCAGATCGTTTTCGGAGTACTCATCTTTCAGGTCGAGAAATTCCAGAACGAGGGGATCCTTGATCTCGTCCTCTGGAGTCACGAGGTCGCCTGGCTGCGCCAGGCTCGCTTTCCGCAGCATGGCCGACTTGTTCTTGGAAAGCAGCGTACGCTCGTAGAATTGACTGCTGATCTGCCTGTCGAGCTGCCGCACCGACCAACCCCCGCGCAGCGCTTCGGTCGCGTAGAACTGTCGAGCCAGCTCATCTTTCACCGCGAGCAGCTTGACGTAGTGCGACCAGGGGAGCGGGAACGATTTCGCCGACAGTGTGGGCGAAATTCGCTCTGGTGAATTCGCCGACAGCGCGGGCGAAATTCCGACGTGTTGCAAATAGAAGAGCCGCATCTTGTACAGACTGCGATCGGAGAAACCCCGACCAAACCGGGCCGTCAGGTCGTGGGCCAATCTCTTGAGAAGCTCCACCCCGTATTCGGCACGAACTTCGCCGCGCTGTTCGAATTCCACGATCCGTCGCCCGATTTCCCAGTAAGTGGCGGTGATAACGCCATTGACCGCACGCGCCGAAGTTCGGCGCGCCGCTTCGAGAAGCGATACGAGTTCTCCGAGCAAGCGATTGTAGTCGCCTGCGGAGAACTCTGAGTTGGCGGGGAGGGTTTTTCTGGCCATGGCTGGTCGGACGTGGTTCGGGATTGGCGCGTGGTGGTTCAACGCCGATTCATTCGGACTGGAATTCGCCGATCATGGAGTTTTCCGCTCACGAACCGGTCTCGTTCCCCATTTGTGTATCCAATGCTTGCCTCACGAGTCCGAGGGCATAGGGGAGTTCGTCCATCGACGACAGAAAGAGTTCGACATTGCCGTTTCCCCAGTGTCCCTGGTTGGTGACATCTTTGGCGATCCCCTTCGGGTCGCTGATCTCCGAAAACTCGATGTTCAGCGACAACCGCAGCCGTTTCGCCTGCGGAATGACATCGACGAAATTCGTCTCCGCCTTGTACGCCACATAGAGTTTCAGAAATTCTTCTGTCACGCAGGGATTCAGCGCCAGGACTTGCTTGCGAAGCGCCTCGAAAAGCGCACCCATCGTCGGCGACAACAAATGTGGGTGGTCGGCAATCGAATACTCAGCCGCGACGGAGCCACCGCGTCGATACTGCTGTATCGTTTCCTCCGACAGCTTCGGCGATTGCCACACCTCAAGTGCAACAGCCGCCAGCTTTTCAGCCCGAGTCTTGATTGTATCTTCGTTCCAGGCGTCGAGTTGTCCCAGACCGGCGTTGAGCTTCAGCGGGCTGACCTTGAATCCACCTTCCATGTCCCGTTTGGCCTTGAACGGACTGTCGCTGTATTCCGAATTGTATCCGGTGAGCGTCAGATTCCCTAAGGTGTGGAGCCAGGTTTGTTGCACCCGTTCCCAATCCGATCCGAGATCGGCTTTCCATGCAGCCGACAGTTTCTCGTTCTGAGGCATGATGTGCTCGATCGTGTACTCATCGACCACCACGCGCTCCTTCCGTCCGTGATTCTCAAGACGCCGCAGCCAGTAGGTGCGGCTCCGAAAGTTGTACAGGTCGCGCGTCTGCAGATCCCGTCGGAACTCATCGTCGCTGGGAAATCGGCGATACGACGGCAACATGGCGAAATGTGCCTGGACCCCTTCGAGATATCGTTCCTTTTTTAACGCCTTTCGAAACGTCGCGAACGTCTTGTTCATGGAATTCGTCGGAATCGCGCAGATCGCCCGACGGAATACGTACGATTCCACCAGGCGAATGATCGCCGCGAACTCTGCTTTGGGCAGCTTTCCTACGGAATAATCGTGGTACAGTTCCAGCAGAAAGGGATAGGCCACCTCGACCTTCAACTCGCGCAAATCGTGGAATGCGGGCTTGAGTTCCGGATCCGATTCAGCGCCCAGCGCCATGGCACAGAAGTAATGGGCGAAAACGCGGACATCTTTGACGAGTTCTTCAACGCCCTGCGCAGCGACGGCAGCGGAACGCGAATGCTGTTTGAACGCGTCGTAAACTCCATCGAGACGCGGAATCTCACCGGTCTTGACGGTCAGATAATGCCGCATAAAAGCGTCAAAGTGCGTCCCGTACGCCTCCTGACCGAAGTCTAGCTCCATCGGCCGCCAGAAATGCTCGTACAGACGGGTTTGCAGTTTCGGCTCCAGGCCCATGAGGACGAAATTGCGGATCAGATCGGCCTGGCTGAGCTCGCGCCCGGTCGAGTTCATACTCTCAAAGATCAACTGCGGATTGTCCTGGTCCCGGTTGAGAGCAATGTCAACGATGACGAGCTTCGCAAGTCCTTTGCACACGGACGCTAGATCGCCCTGGTTGGCGGCGATCAGTTCCTCGAATAGAGCGAAATTGGCGGTAACCCGGAGCGATCGATCGCTCGGCTGCTCGGCGTCCCCCAGAATCGCGATTAGCGATCCCTTGTCGGTTTGCGAAAGAATGAGTTTGAACCGCCGTTCGCCCTCTTCCTCGGGATTGAGCAGGTAGTAGTTGCGGAGCTTTCGTGGGGAGAATCCATCGAACGGCTCGCGATGCCCTTCTTCCTGCTGCTCCAGGGCTTTTGCCAGCGCCGCTAGCAACAACGTCAGCGTTGTCAGCCTCTGCTGGCCGTCGATCACCAGAAGCGGTTCCTGGGTCGTGATGGTCGAGAGGCCTTTCTCAACGTAGACAATTGAACCGACGAAGTGCGCGACCAGTTTGTCATCCCGGCCCGTGCGAACGATGTCCTCCCACAGTTGTTGGCACTCCTTTTCGGTCCAAGAGTACGTCCGCTGGTAGATCGGAATCACGAATTGAGGAGACTTCTTCAGAAACTCGATGAATTTCGCTTCGGTTGCTTTCATGGTGTTCGTACTTTTCGTTGTCAGTGGCCGAATACGGACGCAAGCAGTGGCTCTGGAGCAGTCTTGCGAACGCACGCCTCAGCCACCGACGAAAACTCTGCGTCGTAACTGATCATCTCCTTAAGCTTCCGCTTGGCGTTTTTCTGCTCGACAAGTGCGAAGCAGGTTGCGCCCTGGGCTCCTCGATAGTCGGCAATCGTCAACCGACACTTTTCCCAAAGCTGGGCACGCTTTTGGTTAAGACGCGTTTCCCTATTCAGTCCAAGGATTTCAATCGTTCGATCGACACGCGATGCCTGTTCCGGAGTGATTCCGCCGGCTTGCACTGCGATACATGTCTCTTCGTCTCGCCAATCGTACGAAATCAGTCTTGCCTCTTCCTCAACGACTGGATCGATCAGGATCGGACATTCCTTCGCAACGCTCGACGGATCGTTGTGAACCGCCCTGGTCATGTCGGCATATGGGAAGACGTCGTTCTTTTTGCTGTTTAGTACTCCGCCGCTTATGCGATAGTTCGTCCAATTGAACGCCAACCACCAGTATCCGTCAGTTATAAGATCGGTTTGATCGTCTGACACGCGCCCTTTCGGACGAAAGTGATCGACGTGATAATACGACACGCTTTCCTGTGCTTCGGAGTACCAGCATTTATTGTTGAAGAGCGCGAACATCCAGTTTCGGATACGATCGTCTTTCCACAGTTTTTCATTGCTCTCGATGATATTAGAAGTCATGTGTCGGCGGATAATCATCTCACAGAAACGAAATACTTCGCTGATCTCAACCGGCTTGAGCTTGGACTGATCCCAATTGCACGTGAGTAACGTGGCTAGCTGCGCATACCAGCTCGCTTTATGGTCATGCTTCGGCTGCTTCGCATCAACGATTCGTGTCCCCGCCCCATCAAACACGCGGACATAAATCTTGCCTGTCACTTCCGCCACTACAACTAGCGAACGTCCAGTCTGCGTGACCCCGTTCGCATCAGCCAAACTCGGTTGAAGCGTTAGTGAGTAGGCGGCGCTCGTCACCACAGTGCTCTCAGCAGCGTAGAGTTTTTCTGTTACCGCTTGTGCTTCTGTGAGCCAATCTGACGGAGGTGTCATTCCATTAATGCGGATACCCCTCATTTCGGGTGCACCTCAAGATGAAGTTCTTGCGCCAGATCCGACAGTTCGTCCG
>JAPLOC010001139.1:4689-5328 GCA_026692825.1 Planctomycetota bacterium
CTGGCGAGTTGTTCGTGTTTCGTGAACTCTTCGGGTGTGAATAGCTCAACTAGCGGTCGCGCTCGGGTCTCGTACATCAGCTCAATGAACTTCTGGTACATAGGGTCTCGGTACGCGTGTGCAAAACCAAGATCGTCTAGAACCGACGAAAGCCGTTCCAAGCGACTGTACTGTTGCTCTGTCAGCTCGGCACTCGCCCGCAGCGCAATCAGCCCATTGCGTTCGTGCAACATATCGAGTGTCTGTCGGTCCAGTGTCGAAGGCAGGCCGAACATGTCACTCTTCAGCAGACCCGCCACGCCCATACCCTGAGGATGGTCGTTGGGCGTAGTCACCTCGGTATGAGCGGCATGGTTTCGCAGAATTCGCACCTGCTCCCTTCGCAGGCTGCCGATCATCATCGGGTCGTGTGTCGTGATGATGATCTGTGAATCGCCTTTGTTGATTTCGTCGTCGTCCTGTTTCAGGACTTTCTCGATCTCGTCGAAGTAGCGAAGTTTCCAGATCGGGTTCAGATGCGTGTCTGGCTCATCGAGCAGGAACAGACATTCGTCCCGGTGGGTGATTCTCATCAGGCCGAGGACGGTGAGGAGTTGCAGTTCGCCTTCGGAAAGTTGCTCGAAGGAGATCAAGTCGTCC
>JAPLOC010001139.1:5335-6951 GCA_026692825.1 Planctomycetota bacterium
AGATTTGGACGTCGTCGAGCAGGTCGGCGATGTAGCTTCCCTCGACGTATTGGAAGAAGCGGTACGAGTCCCCGATGTGGTCCTTGAGCTGGGTGAGGGCGTCTTTGTCTTTCAGATACAGGTAAAGCAGGTCCTGCGGCTCGGTGCGGCCGCGAAAGTCGACCGTCCTTTCTTCAGTGTGATCGATGGGGGCCGTCGCCAGTTCCCAGAGTTTGGACAGCAGTTCTTCGGTGAAGCGTGTGCTGTCGAACCAGAAACGATTGTCGCCGGTCTTGATCTGTTCGGCAGAGAGTTCGCCGGATAGTCGATATGGCTTCTTCAGCGTGAAAAGCACCGAATCGACATCCTCAATCCGCAGGTCATGAAGAATGTCTTTGAGCGGCTTCTCGGGAGCGAGCAGGCACGCCAGTAGTACGAGCTTCGAATGGGGATGCCGACAGTAGAACAGCCTGCGAAGCGGTGAATCGGAATCGATCTCTTCTTCGTAGTCGCTCAGGTTGTCGATGAACCGCTCCTGATGCTCTCGAAACAACGCTTCCAGGCGTTCGCTCTTGCCCGAGTAATAGGTGAAGATGTGGGACGGCAGGTACTTGCGGGCGCTGCCACGTTCCGGTTTTCCCTCTGTTTCGTCGTAGCGGTCGCTTAGCAGCCAGGGTTCGACCGACTCGCCATTGATCGTGACCACCGGCGGGTAACCAACCGTGTGGACAATCCGAATCTCGTAAAGCTGCTCATCATAGATGCGGCTGTAGTCCAGCTCATAATCGAATAGCGTAGCTTCGTTGAGGTCCAGGTCGCGGAAGATCGTGACGAGGGCCTCGATCATGTTTGACTTGCCGGAGCCGTTCCGGCCGATGACAGCGTGGCTTTTGAACGAACGTGCGGTCCCGTCGGCGTCCGTAGTGGAGCCCGTGAACCTGATTTCGAAATCACGCAGGTTGCGGAAGTTGGAGATCTTCAGTCGCTGGAGCTGCATCAGCGGGCCTCGACTTCCTTAACGATCGCTTTCTTCGCTTCCGTGATCCAACCGTTGGCCATTTCGGTCTTGAGCTGCTGGTAAAACTGCGCAATGTCTAATTCAGAGATTCGCCACAACTCCTTTGCAGTCAAACTGCCATCGGTGCCACTATTAGCACCATGTTTTGGAACACCAAGGTGAATCTCAAAGGTCAGTAGTTCAGCAAGCGGTGCCAAAGCAGCGTTCTTTGGCTTGCGGCCTGGCGTGAGAGCCGTCACAACCTCGGTTCTAGGTGGCTTCATCCTTTCGCTCTCCGTGAATTCGGTGGACGTGATTGCAGCAACTGCTGCTTTAGCGAATGACTCTGATGTCAGTCTTTGCTTCAGTTTCTGTTCGGCCAACTTCCGAACGAGTGCCAGCAATTGAGAGACTCGTTCGAGAATTCTAAGCTGTTCCTCTTTTGGCGGTACCGGAATTGGGACGCTTTTCAATTTGGGCTGAGAAATGTTCATCTGGCTTGCGGCCATTCCGCTCTTTAGGTTCTCGATACAGGCGCTCGTGTGCCCCGTGTTCAGAACAAGTGCGCCGAAGTCCGGTACGATATCAGTTATCAGGTGAAGTCGAATAATCTTGTCCGAGATCATCAATCGCGGGCGAG
>JAPLOC010001140.1 GCA_026692825.1 Planctomycetota bacterium
CCGCCACAATTGAGCACTTCAGAAACCAGCTCACCAGAAAGTCGAGCGCCGATGACAAGAAGGCGATCGAGAAGTGCATCCGCGGCATAGAGAAGAAGCAATTGCCTCACCTGCTGTGCGTGACGAACATGCTCCTGCACGGTATCGACGTCCCTAGTCAAATCGAGCATAGTAACACGCTCGCCAAGGGCTGGAAAGATTGGCAGTTCCACGAACTGGTTGACTGCGTCATCACCAATCCACCCTTCGGCGGCATGGAAGATGTCACGTCTGGAAACGACTACCCCATTCAGACTCGTGAAACTGCCGACATGTTCATGTCGCTGATTATCGAGAAGTTGCTCAAAGAAAAGGGCCGAGCGGCTGTCGTGCTTCCGGATGGATTCTTGTTTGGCGAGGGAACGAAATTCTTGATCAAACATGATCTGTTGACTGACTGTAATCTCCACACCATCCTTCGTCTGCCGAATGGGGTCTTCAATCCGTACACCGGCATCAAGACGAACCTGCTCTTCTTCACGAAGGGGAAGCCGACCGAGACGATCTGGTTTTACGAGCATCGATATCCCGAGGGAGTAAAGAGCTACTCGAAAACCAAGCCCCTACGACTGGAAGAATTGCAACCGATCGCCGACTGGTGGGGCAAAGAATCCGATGGTTTCGCCTGCCGGGTTGAGACTGACCAAGCCTGGAAGGTCGATTTCAAATCGCTCAAGGCCGAAGCTGAGGCCAAAGCCAAGCCGCATTGGGACCGGGCCAAAGCACTGGAAAACGAAGCCGCTGCGCTGAACGACCAGGTCAGGGAACTGCGCGCTGCAGCGAAAGCGGAGAAGGGCCCCGAGACGAAGACGCGGCTCGAGGATGAGGGCGCGGAACTGGAACAGAAGCTCGATTCGGTCCGTCAACAGGCCAAGGATGCTCGGGCGGCTGGCGACCGTCACTATTGGCCGATCTACAACCTCGACATCAAGAATCCCCGAGCCATCGAGGA
Organism: Planctomycetota bacterium; assembly: GCA_026692825.1. Lineage (GTDB taxonomy): Bacteria > Planctomycetota > Planctomycetia > Planctomycetales > Planctomycetaceae > UBA10511. The sequence continues at coordinate 992 of JAPLOC010001140.1, forward strand.
CGCACTCCACGATCCCGATAAGCTGCTCAAGAGGTATCACGACTTGCAGAAGGAGATCGAGGCGACAGAGAAGTTGCTGTACGACGAACTCGCTGAGGCACTGGCAAATCACGAGGCAGTCGAGGGAACCAAGTCGTGACTCCGAAGACATTTCTTGACAACCTCAGACATGTGGTCGATGCACCGGAAGGTGTGCAGCGCCTTCGTGAAATGGTTTTGAATCTTGGCGTAACTGGGCGACTATCGAAACCACGTGATGGTGATACCCCAGGATTAATTTGCCTTCAACGTTGCCGTCGCCATTACGACAATCTAGTCGCCAATGGGATGATGCGTTCGCAACCCTCCCCGATGGACGACGGTGGGTCCGGTTCCTTCGGTGTGATCCCACCCACTTGGATTTGGTGTACGCTAGGTGACGTCACCTCGTATGGTTTCACTCAGAAAGCGGAGTTCAGCGACGTTGAGCCAACAACATGGGTCCTTGAACTTGAAGATATTGAAAAGGGAACTTCCAAGATCGAAACGAAAGTGCGCGCGAGTGAGCGACGCTTTCGGAGTACAAAGAATCGATTTGCACGCGGCCAAGTGCTTTACGGAAAGCTCCGTCCGTATCTTGACAAAGTAGTAGTCGCTGATGAAGCAGGCGTCTGTACTACCGAAATAATGCCCATTCTCGCATTTGACGGAGTAGAACCGGAGTACCTCAAAGTGTTTCTAAAGTCACCGACATTTCGGTCGTATGCAACTAATTCAACTCATGGCATGAACCTCCCACGACTGGGGACGGAAGCGGCTAGAGCAGCGCGCTTCCCCCTTCCGCCGCTGGAAGAGCAGAAGCGGATTGTGGCGAAGGTGGATGAGTTGATGCGTCTGTGCGACCGGTTGGAGGCTCAGCAGCAGGAGCGAGAAACGCTGCTCCCCCTCCTCTCCCGCGCCAACCACGCCCGCTTCGTCACCGAACCGGAAAAGGTGAATCTCCGAGCAATCTTTCATGCACCAGGAGCTGTCTCTCCTGACGACCTCCGAAGTACAATTTGCTCGTTGGCAGTCTCTGGGCGCCTTGTTTCGAGGCAAAGCGAAGAAGACGTCGCCCAAGCTCTATCCAAATACAACATTGCCCCAATTTTACCAATAGATGCCCCCAGCCTCCCGGAGCATTGGAAATGGGTGCGTCTGGGAGACGTTGCGACCACCATGAATTCAGGATGGAGTCCAGCCTGTCAACCGAAGCCTGCTAACCCGGATCAGTGGGGAGTTCTCACAACAACCGCAGTTCAAGCACTTGAATACCTCGAAAACGAAAACAAAGTCCTTCCGCTCAACTTGAAGCCTCGACCAGAGGCTGAGGTCCAACACGGCGATATCCTATTGACAAGAGCAGGCCCAAAGAATCGGGTCGGGATTATCTGTGTCGCAAGACCGACTCGC
>JAPLOC010001141.1 GCA_026692825.1 Planctomycetota bacterium
TCGATGTTGTAGGCCTGAAGCCGCTGGAGGTGCAGTTGCACCACGTCGTACCGGCGTTGCAGACGTTCGCGCTGCGTATCATCGTCGGCGGCCGCGATTTTGGCGGCGACATCGAGCGCTTCGTCCTGCAGGGCGTACAGCGGTGCCAGCCCGGCGCGGGCTTCGTCGATCAGTGTTCGGTCGGCCGAGAATTCGGTCGACTGTTCGAGCATCCCGACCCGCAGGCCGGCAGGTTGCTGGACCTGACCCGAATCGGGCTCATCCAGGCCGGCGAGAATGCGAAACAGCGTGGTCTTTCCCGCGCCGTTCGGCCCCACCAGCCCCAGCTTATCGCCCGAATTGACCTCGAACGTGACGCCGTTCAACACCGGGGCGGCGTCAAACTGGCGAACGATTTGAGAAACAGAGAGGAGCAGCACAGACTCAGTTCGCCAAGGCCTTGCGAATCGCTTCGGCCGTCAGGGTCGCCCGATGTTCGAAAATCCGTCGTCCCCACTCGGCTGTCTTCGAAGCCGGGGCCAGGTCGACTCCATTGATGCGGAACTTGCCCGCCTTCTGACGCTCCGCCGCCCGCACGGTCTGGGGATCCACGGCCAGCATCTGCGCGGTGATCGCGAAGTCGTCGTGAATTCCTTCGGGGGTCTGCTCGATTCCCTGCGACGCCAGCCATTTTTCGAGACCGGCGTAGTCGTAGTATTCGGGGATATAGACGATCCTCGGCCCCTTCGCCCCCCACGCCTTCGTCAACTCCTCCGCGACCGCTTTCAGCCCATCCTGGTTGCCGCCACTGTCACCGATCAACACGATGTTCTTGAAGCCGCCCGTCTTAAAACTGCGGCAGATATCGGTGACCAACGCTCGGTAGGTCTCTTCCCGCAGGCTGATCGACCCGGGGTACTTCATGTGCAGTGACGCCGGCTCGATGTCACCTTCTGGAACGAATGCGACAATCGGTGCCACCAACGCGTTGCCGAGCTTTCGGGCGATCGCCTCGGTTGTTCCCCGAAGAATGTAGTTGTGCTTGCCCGTCGCGAGATACGGCCCGTTCTGCTCGACCCCTCCGGTCGAGACGATGACAGTCGTCTTGCCGGCGGCCTGTGCGTCCCGGACCTCCATCCAGGTGAGTTCTTCGATGAAAACCGAGTCCCAGGCGTCGATGGGACGCGGGGTCTTCGGATCGGGATTCACCGGGTCGGGAATCGCGTTCCAAGCGCCGGCACACGCGACGATCACCACGGCACCCAACAGACCCCGTCGCAGAATCGAGTTGCGAACGAATCCGGCCCCTGAGACCGGCGCAGTCCCACACGCGGCCGAAGTGGTCGAATCACCGGGGACGACATCGGACATGGGCGCACCCTATACGAACAGGGGAAGAACTCAGCTCGTCAACGCGAGCGATCGACTAGACTGGGGGCAGCCGGGACATCTTGGCTTTGCGTTCGGCACGGCGACGGGCACGGCGGCGGCGTTCGCTCGGCTTCTCGTAGAATTCCCGGCGGCGCATTTCCTTCTTGATGCCGCTGTGCTCGACGAGCTTACGAAACCGACGAACCGCTTCCTGAACCGTTTCTCGCTCACGCAGACGCAACTTGACCACAAATGTTCTCCAGACTGACCGACAAAAAACGAGTGACCCCGGTGGGCAGATTTCGTCAAACCTCGACTGGGGCCAAGACGCGAATAGTGTTAACATGTATATGTACCGGAGTGCCGTATCGGAGACAACTGGTTGCACGACGATCAATCGCCAAGCACGCTTCGCAGATCGGCCAATCTTCGAACGGCGGCGCATACGACCTCCCGATTGAGCCGCGCACGTAGTAAGCGGTAGTCAGCGACCGCTTACTACGTGCGCGGCTCTTTGCAAAACATTTCTTGGGGCGCGCAGTGTGGATCCGCCGACTGCAGCGTCGGGCGCGACATGTGGCGGACGGCGTTCCTACGACGCCTCGGTCTTGACAACTTCGGCAGAGTTAAGTGGAGACAGATTGGAACGACGTATCGGAAACGGTTGCTCACACGACGTTGAAGTCAAACAACAGGTCACCTTTTCCGACCTATCCGCCGCCTGTCGGCGTCGGGCGCGACGCCGCAGGAGCGTCGTCGCGA
>JAPLOC010001142.1 GCA_026692825.1 Planctomycetota bacterium
TGAACGACCTGTATGAAACGCAGCCAGAGTTCGATCCCCGCGCTCACCTCCCGGAAGCCCCCGCGCTGACAGGGCATGTGCGATTCGAAAACCTGTCGTTTCGCTACATCCCGGACGGTAAGAACATCCTGTCGGGAATCAATCTGGAAATCCCTCCCGGGAGACGGGTCGCGCTGGTGGGAAGATCGGGGCCGGGCAAAACAACTTTGGCGATGCTGTTGCAGCGGTTGTTTGACCCCACCGAAGGGCGGATCGTCGTCGATGGTTGCGAGCTGACCAAGGTCGACGTGCGGAGTTATCGCGAACAGGTAGGGGTGGTGTCGCAGGACAGCACCATGTTCTCGGGAACGATTCGGGAAAACATTGCGCTCGCCGACCCCGATTCGGGACTCGACCGGATCATCGCGGTCGCCCGGCTGGCGAACGCGCATGACTTTATCATGGCGCTTCCGATGGGATATGAAACGGTGGTGGGAGACGCGGGAGTTCGGCTATGGGCAGAAACAGCGGATCTGCATCGCCCGCGCGCTACTGCGAGATCCCCGCATCCTGATCTTCGACGAGGCGACATCGGCCCTCGACACCGAATCGGAAAAAGTCATCCAGGAAAACATGAAGCCGATGCTCGCGGGACGAACCTCCTTCATCATTGCACATCGCCTCTCAACCGTTCAGGACGCAGACCTGATTGTCGTGCTGGACGAGGGAATGATCGTGGAAAAGGGAACGCATCGTGAACTGCTGGGCTTGAAGGGGCTTTATTATTACCTGGCAAGTCAGCAGTTGAATTCGTGATTCGGGCGACTCTCGACTATTTGCAGCTCGGAGTCGACGACTTTGTGTCGCAGGAACCCGGGTTTGTGGCGGGGGTGGCGGTCGGCGCATTCGGCACCTGATTCCACGGCATGCGGGCGAGAATCATGCCCATTCCGCAGGTGTCGGTGACACCGGCGAAGACTAGACCGGCCCCGACGAATGCCGCCAGCCCGAGTGCGTACGGGCTGAAATAAGTCCCAATGCAACCGATCAGCACCAGAGAACCCGCCGCGATCCGCACCTGACGTTCGAGGGACATCGCCTTTTTCCCGCGGACCACGGGTAGCCCCGCTTGATCCCACGCCTGAGTTCCCCCCTCGACATTGACCACAGCCGAGTAGCCGGCCGCCAGGAATTTCTCGCACGCCTGTTTGCCACGCCCGCCGGAACGGCAGATGATGTACAAGGGTTGAGTTGAGCCGTTGCGACCGGCGGCCCATTGGGCGGCGTCGAGTTGATCCAGCGGGACGTTACGGGCGCACTCCACGTGAACTTCGCGGTATTCGACCGGAGTCCGGACATCAATCAGCTCGACCGGCTGTCCCGCGCGGACCAAGTCATTCAACTGCTTCGGAGAAATTGACGTGACGCTCATCATGAATTCCTGTTCAGAAAGAGGTGGAATCGAAACGAAGGTTTGACAGTTCGGAAGCTGTCGACCTGTTGTGGCAAATGGGGGGGCGACTACTTCGTCGCGGAATCAAACCGCTCTTCAATGCACCGGTAGTACACCTTGCGGCCATCTTTTTCACTGGTGAGAAAGCCGCAGCGCTGCATCAGCCGCAGGTGTTCCGAGGCCATCGCGGTCGGCAACTCACACGCTTCGGCCAGCTCGCCGACAGTGTAGTTCCCTTGAAGCAGCATCTGGATCATTCGCAGCCGGTGAGCATGAGCCAGGACGCGCAGGCACTCCGCCGCCTGTCCCAGCGCTCCCAAGTCGGTCAGTCGTGATCGTGTCTTGTTCATCGAAGGATTGTCCTTAAACAGTCAGACAGTGTCACTGCTAATTAGAAAAACGAGACCAGAAAAAAGACCTTGCGACTTCCTGTGTCACTCCGAATGTCACTGACTCCTTTCGTCCACATGCACCACCGCGCTGGGGAAAACATGCGAATTCAACTCATTCTGCGTTGCATGGCGACCACCGCTGCCCTGTTCGGAATCGAATACCCCTATCAAACCGCCGAGCCGCAGAAATCGGGCTGGCCACTCAGCGCCGAAGAGCGGGAGTATGTCTTGAAGCCGGAATTCGAACGCCGTCCCGGTCGGGAAGTGAACAAACACCTGCCAGAGATGTGGCCGGTTGTACCGTCGGCCGGGCATTGGGGCGGAACAAGTTGGCTCGACACGCATGCGAAGCTGGTCGACTTCGTACGAGCCAACAACGGGCCGACCGATATCCTGCTGGTCGGTGACAGCATCACGCAGCAATGGGGGAGCCCGCTCGACAAGGGAGTGCTGAATGACCCCTGGAAAAAACACTTCGGCGATTTCAAGACGATCAACATCGGCATAGGCGGCGACAAGGTCCAAAACGTTCTATGGCGGCTGGACCATGGTGGAGTTGAAGGGCTGGAGCCGCGACTGGTCGTGGTCATGATCGGCAACAACAACATGTTCTTCACGCCGGAAACCGGCGTCGAGCCGGTCGCGAACGGGGTCGAGATATGCGTCGCAAACCTGAGAGAGAAGTTTCCGAAGACGGACGTGATTGTCGTGAAGATTTTGCCCTGCCACGCCCCGGGCAATCCGTTTTACGAAGACATTCAAAAGACGAATGCGGCCCTTGATTCACTGAAACTCGACGCCAAGCCCAAAGTACGAGTCCTGGATTTGACGAGCGACTTTCTCAATCGTGACGGCACGATCAAGAAGTCGCTCTATGCGCAAGACGGCATTCATCTGTCCCTCGCGGGCTACAGTGTTTACGCGGAACGTCTCAAGCCGCTTGTCGAAAAAACGTTGGGGGTGACAGCGACTGAAACGGAATGACATTGACGACCTCGTTCCAGAAGACGGCAACATCGGCGGTTCACGCGGATTCACTTGGAATACGCGTCTTTGGCAACCTTGAGAAATGCCCCCTGGCTCTTGTCCCCCTCCCCGGGAAAGCCGGCGTGTTGAACCAGCCAGACGTAAATCTTTCCCTGTTGCCGATCTGCGAACGAGTTGGTGGAGTACGCCCCGCCGTGACCGAACGTCGTCCCTCCGACGCTGAAACCCAGTCCATAACTTTCGGGCAATTCGGGCGGAGTCTGGCGTTTGGTCAGTTCGTCGACCGCTGCTTTGCTCAATACGCGCCGTCCGTCGAGTTCGCCGTCGTTGAGCAGCATGCGATAGAACCGGGAAAGATCCTCGGCGGTCGAAAACAAGCCACCCGCCGGCATCGGGGATCGAGCCGTCCGATCCGTCAGCGGATATTTGAGCTGTTCGATTTGCGTTGCGACCAGTCCCTGGTTCTTAGGCCCCGGCTTGTATGCCGTCGCGACACGTGCGGCCTGATCGTTCGTTGGCCAAAACGTCGTCTCCTTCATTCCGAGCGGCTGCAAGAGTCGTCGGTCAAGAAATTCTTCGAACGATGTTCCCGTGACCACTTCAATGACGCGCGCCGCGGTGTTGATTCCGGCGTTGCTGTACTGGTATTTCGTGTCGGGATCGAAGTCGAGCGGGGTGGCGGCGTAACTCCGGACGCGCAGACTCAACGGCCAGAGGTCGAGCGTCGGGACCTCGATCGCCGACTTGAACGGCAGGCCGCTGGTGTGCGATAGAACATTCCGAATCGTGATCGGGTGCCGAGGTTTCCGCAAGACTTTCCGATCGGCTTCGCGTTCCGCGACATACATCTGACCCTGGAATTCGGGAAGATATTTTTCGACCGGATCATCCAGACTGATCTTTCCTTCATCGACAAGAATCATCAGCGCGGCGGCTGTGATCGGTTTCGACTGCGACGCGATCCAAAATATCGAATCGGTCCGCATCGGCTTTTTGGCGGCGATGTCGGCCCAGCCCACCGCCTCGACGTCCATCACCCCGTCGCGACCGGCGACCAACATAACCGCCCCCGCTAATTCCTCGCGATCGACATACGACTGCACACTGGGAGCCAGAACACCCCGCTCTACTCCGCACACGTGGGTGAACTCTCCAACCGCAACCAGTGCGACGAGTGCCAGTACGGTGGCGATGAATCGGTGTTTCAGACTGTGATCTATCATCTCGGTTGACCCGGGGTAGAGGGACGCGGTTGACGGATGATACGGCTACAACCAGGGATCGTCCACAACCTGCGACATGTGGCGGATGGCGTTCCTACGACGCCGCGGTCTGGTCTGTGTCCCAGCCGCATTGCCGCTCAAACCCATTTGCTCTTCGCCACAAATCTGATAGAATATCGCTACCTGAGAATGAGTCTCAATCCCATCCGGTTCTTTTGAGATCACCCCATCGTGACTGACGTCCTCCCCCTGAATCTGCTGTCGGCTGGTCAATCGGGACAAATCTGCGATGTCTCCGGTGAGACCGGTCTGGTGCGTCGACTCGGCGAAATGGGCCTGCGCCCCGGGGTCGAAGTCCGCATGGTTCAGCCCGGTCGCCCCTGTATCGTCGCGGTCGATCATCAGCGATACAGCCTGCGGGCCGAGGATGAAGCGATGGTTCTCGTCGAGGTCGGGTGCTGATGGCAGCGTCGCACCCGGAAACCCTGGATCAGTTGACCTTTGGCCAGACCGCTCGGGTGGTTGCCGTCGATGGGGTGGATGCTATCTCCGCTCGGCTGATGGAGATGGGGTTGTTTGAAGGCGAGGTTGTCGAATCACTCGGGGCCGCGCCGTTGGGCGACCCCATCGAGTTCCTCGTCTGTGGATACCGCCTCTCTTTGCGGAAGAACGAAGCCCGCAGGGTTCGGATTGCCGGTCATGAGTGAACCTCTGACGATTGCCCTGATCGGTAATCCCAACACCGGCAAAAGCACGCTCTTCAACGCCTTGTCGGGCTCGAGGGCGCTCACGGGGAACTACCCGGGCGTCACGGTTGAAAAGAAGATTGGGCGAACGCAGTTTGAAGGGCGGCAGGTCGATGTGGTCGATCTCCCCGGCACCTACAGTCTCGCCCCGCGATCGATCGACGAGATGGTCGCCGTCAACGTGCTGCTGGGGCGGCAGGCCGACGTCAATCGTCCCGATGTCGTGGTCTGCATCGTGGACGCGTCAAATATCGAGCGCAATCTGTACCTCGTGAGTCAGGTTCTTGATCTGCGATTGCCCGTCGTGGTCGTCCTCAACATGTGCGACGTGGCCGCCGAGCGGGGGATCCAGATCTACGAAAGCATGCTGTCGTGCCGACTGGGGCTGCCGGTCGTTCGAACCGAGGCGCACCGCCAGCGCGGAATCGACGACGTCCGCAAAGCGGTCCTGTCGGCTGCCGCCGGGTCGGCGAGCGCGACAGCTAAACCGCCCGAGCCCGGCTCCAGCGGTCTAAAAATCTTTCCCGAAGCGTTTCGACAGGAATGTCAGGCGCTGTCGGCGAAGCTCACCGAATTCGGTCGCACCGAGACTCCCGAATACCTGCTCGAGCGAATGCTGCTGGATGTCGGGGGCTGGCTGGAGACGCATGCCGAGACTCCCCGGCAGGCCGAATTAACGGATTGGCTGCACCAGGCCCGGGCCAGGCTCGCCGAACAGGGGTGTCCCGTTCCCGCCGTCGAGGCCCGGTCTCGCTACGCCTGGGTCCGCAAGGTGCTGGACGGCGTCCTCGTGAAGCCAACCACCCGTCCCGTCACTTTCAGCGACAAGCTCGATCGCGTTCTCACGCATCACATCGCGGGAATGGCGGTGTTTGTCGTTCTGATGTTGATTGTCTTCCAGGCGATCTATCGCGGTGCGGAACCGGTCAAGGACCTGTTCACAGCGGGTCAGCAGTGGGTCGCGGGGCTTGTGGGAGGGTTACTTCCCCCGGGACCATTGAACAGCCTGCTAGTGGACGGTGTCGTGGGGGGTGTGGGATCGGTACTGGTGTTTCTGCCGCAGATTGTGGTTCTGTTCCTGTTCATCGCGCTGCTGGAAGATTGTGGCTACATGGCCCGGGCGGCGTTTTTGATGGACCGGTTGATGACCCGGGTCGGGTTGTCCGGAAAGTCGTTCGTTCCGCTGATGTCCTCATTCGCCTGTGCCGTACCCGGCATTATGGCGACGCGGGTGATCGAAAATCGAAGAGATCGTTTCACGACGATCCTGGTCGCGCCGTTAATGAGCTGCTCAGCGCGGCAGCCGGTGTATTGGCTGATGATCGCCGCCTTTTTCCCCGCTACTTATTACGTGGGGGGCTGGGTCGGCCTGCGGGAACTGACGATGTTCGGAATGACGTCGTTGGGTGCGCTCGTGGCGATTCCGGTCGCGTGGCTCCTCAAGCAGACGTTTTTCCGGGGAGAGACACCTCCGTTTGTGATGGAGTTGCCAGGCTACAAGTGGCCCTCGCCGCGGCTGGTGTTGAATCGCGTGTACGATCGCGCCCGCGCGTTTGTGGTGCGGGCCGGCACTTTGATTTTTGCCACCAACATTCTGGTGTGGGGAGCGGGGTATTTTCCCGGCGACCACACTCAGACCGACGCCCTGCAAGTGGTTGTCGATCAAGCTCAGGAGGAATTGGCCGTCGAGAAGGAGGCCCGCTTGAATCTGGAGACCCGCCAGCAGGAACTCGCCGCGCTGCTGAAATCGGCAACAACAGAACAGCAGACGCTGGAATTGAAAACTGAGTCGACGGATGTAGCTGGTCGGCTGTCGGAGTTGGATCAAAAACTGGAATCACTTTCCGGGGAGACCGCGCTGAAGGTCGCCGACTTGAACCGTCAGCGGAGCGAGCTGCTTGAGAACAGCCTGCTGGGCCGGCTTGGCCATGCGATTGAGCCCGTCGTGGCACCGCTCGGTTGGGACTGGCGGATCGGAGTCGGAGTTCTGGCGTCATTCCCCGCCCGGGAAGTAATCATCGGGACGCTGGGAACGATCTACAGCATGGGGGGGGATGAAGAGGGGCTGCCGACCGCTTTACAGGCAGCCCGGCGACCGGATGGCCGACCGGTTTATTCCATTCCGGTCGCCCTGTCGATCATGGTGTTTTTCGCCTTGTGCGCGCAGTGTTCATCAACGCTGATGGTGATTCATCGAGAAACGAACGACTGGCGGTGGGCTCTTTTTACATTCGCCTACATGACGATCCTCGCGTACCTGGGAGCGTTTCTGACGTACCAGGGAACGCGGGGCTGGTTATGATCGAACCGGGAGGTTCCGCGGTGTCCGAGAACACGCTGTGGCAGACTGTTGCCGCGCTGGGGGTTGTCGGCTCGGCACTGGCCTGGTGGGGACGGCGATTGTGGAAATCGCTTCGACCGTCCACGAGCGCGGCATCGACCTGTGGAAGTTGCGGCGGCTGCGAACTTGCTTCGAAATCGCCGCCAGGCGGAATCCAGGCGAATCCCGCTTTCGTTCCGTTGTCCGTTTTAGAAGACGGGGAGAATTCCAAAAGATTCTGAACGAGGCTTCGGTCGCCGACAGCACCGGTGATGGCCAAAATGCCGAGATGGCAGTCGCCGCTTTACGGCAGGCCGGCCGCCTCGGTCCGCCACCTCCGCGTCGCTGAAGTGTTTTCGCAGGCCGGCGATGTCGTCGTCGGTGATCCACTGGGGAGTGACCGTGAGTTTCCGCGTCAGCTTGAGCGCCAGGCGGTCCCCCTCCGACATTTCGCCACCAAGCGTGTCGAGCGCGAACGCGTCGTCGAGCGTTTTTCCCAGCGCCGCAAGCTGGGAAGCAGCATGCGACAGGGCGTACCAGGCACGATCGTGCCGGGCGGCCGTCCAGGCGATTTCCGCCTTCAACAAGGGCGAAATACGGCCGTGCCGCTCCAGATTGAGCTGCGACTGAATCGCGCTCACACCGTTTTTCGGGAAATTGGCCAGCAGCCGGGCGTAGGTGGGAACTGGACCGGTCGGCAGGTCGGGGAGCAGCGTGCGAACCGCCGCGTCGTCGACCAGGGGCAATCGTGCGGTCCGCTGAGCGCACTCGGCGAGCTTCTGTTCGACCACAGCCCGCGATTCGAGATCGGGACGTGTTGCCGCGACGGCCAGTGCGCTCGTGCGATTCGCGGGCAGCGGGGCGACCCGGCTCGCCGTTTTCTGAAATGACACCGCGGTGGGGGTCAGGTAGTCTCGGTGCCCCTCTTGAGGAATGCCGAGGCTGTCGGTCCAGCGATTGGTCGCATTGTAGCGCGAGACGAGCAAGACAATTTCCAGAACCTGAAGATCGGTGTAATGCGCCTTGATCGCGTCGATGTCGGCCTTCTCCATCCGGTGAGGCTCGTAGGTCAGTTTACGAGTGAAGGCGAACGCCGCGCGACGCGCGGGGGTTTCGCCGCTCCAGTCTCCATCCAATGCGGCGATCTGTTCTTCTGTCAGGCCGTCGGCGGCGAGTTTGGACTCCTGGTGTCCCAAACAGTAATGGCAATTGTTGACCCGCGACGCGATCCAGAATAATTCGGTGACGAATGGAGCCTTGAGCGTCATGACCGGATCGGGCTCGCGCGACGCGGGAGTCGCCCGTAATTCTTCGGGCAAATAGCGATTTCGCATCCGCGCGTTGTTGACCAGTCCTGCTCCCAGACCCCGTGCGCCGGCGGTTGCTTGCTTGGCCGCCGCCTGGATCTCCTCTTCGGTCGGCGGCGGGAGCGGCAACCGGGGCTGGCGATGCTTGAGGCGGTCGAGCGCTTCTTTCATCTCTTCACGCGTCGCTGGGACCGCTTTCGGCTTACCGGCGGAGGGAACCTCCTCGGCCGCGACGAACACCGCCGGGAGGATCAACGTGCAACTCAAAACCAACGATCGAACCGCGTTCATTCGCACTTACTCCCACGGGAAATTGACACGCCACAAAACGTGGAGCGTCGACCGAAAATCCGCATTAGAACTCCGCGTCATCCGCTCGGTGAATCGACACCGCTGGCTTCAGAGTGACGGCATACGCCACTTTGTGCTTGCGCTCCCGCTTGTCTTTGGTGGAGATCGTGATTTCGGCGTTCACACGCCAGTTCCCGCCGTTCTGGACAGCAGCCCCTAGTTCGTACGATTTGAGTTCCGCCCCCGCCGACCAATCGTAATCGCTGACAATCAAAGAGGGCTCCTTCGACTTTTGAAAGTCATCGAGCGATTTTCCGGACTTCCACGCGTCAAACATCTCGGTGACATACTTCGCCCCGTCCTCGGCGGTTCCTTCGAGTTTGATCTCGCCGGGAC